>JAYWDM010000230.1:0-5703 GCA_043779885.1 Betaproteobacteria bacterium
CCGACGACCGAACAATCTGGCAGTACGCCAAAGAGCGAGGCCTTACGATACCGCCACGGAAGTAATTCGTCTTGTGGTCTCGTCTTCGGACGTTCTCGAACGATGCGGAACGCTGAAATTTTGTCAGACGTTGAAGCGGAAATGCATCACGTCGCCATCGCGCACGATGTATTCCTTGCCTTCGAGCCGCATCTTGCCCGCTTCCTTGGCGGCGTGCTCGCCCCCGCACTTGATGAATTCGTCATACGCGATCACTTCGGCGCGGATGAAGCCCTTCTCGAAATCAGTGTGAATCACGCCCGCCGCCTGTGGCGCGGTTTCGCCCTTGTGCATCGTCCACGCGCGCACCTCTTTCGGTCCGACCGTAAAAAACGTCTGCAGGCCCAGTAATTCGTAGGTGGCGCGAACGAGCCTGTTCAATCCCGGTTCCTGCATGCCGATGTCGGCAAGAAAGACTTTCTTGTCGTCGTCGGACAGGTCGGCAATCTCGGCTTCGAGCGCGGCGCAGATCGCGACTACCGGCGCGTGCTCGCCCGCGGCGTATGCCCTGACCTTGTCGAGCAGCGCGTTGTTCTCGAATCCCTTGTCGTCGACATTGGCGACATAAATCGCCGGCTTCGCGGTCATCAGGCACAGTGGCCTGAGCAAAACCAGGTCTTCCTTGTCGAGCTTCATGGCGCGCACCGGTTTGCCCTGATCCAGTTGGGCGCGCACCTTCTCCAGAAGCGCGCCAAGCCGGATCGCCTCTTTGTCGCCGGCCTTGGCTGTTTTTGCCGCGCGCTGCGATGCCTTTTCCACCGTTTCCAGATCGGCAAGCGCCAGTTCGGTGTGTATCGTCTCGATGTCGGAAACCGGGTCGACTTTGCCGGCGACGTGGACGACATTGTCATCGACGAAACAGCGCACCATATTGATGATGCCGTCGGTCTCCCGGATGTTGGCGAGAAACTTGTTGCCGAGCCCTTCGCCTTTCGACGCGCCCGCGACGAGCCCCGCAATGTCGACAAACTCGACGACCGCGGGAATGACCTTCTCCGGTTTGGCGATGTCGACCAGCGGCTGCAATCGCGGATCCGGCACTTCGACGATACCGACGTTGGGCTCGATCGTACAGAACGGATAATTTTCCGCCGCGATGCCGGCTTTGGTCAGCGCATTGAATAACGTCGACTTGCCGACATTGGGCAACCCTACAATCCCGCATTTCAGGCTCATGGCACTTTCTTTTCGTTAGAGTCCGTAACGTAATGAAACGCACACGTGTTTCATTACGTTACGGACTCTTAGTATGCAGCTTCAGCATCGCTGCCTCGCATTGGTCCAGCGCGATCAGCGGCCACACCTCGAGACTGCGCGCAAGCGCGTCATCGATCAGCGGCTGCTCCTCCGCGCGCGGCGGATGCAGCACATAATCGACGACTTCCTGTTCGGTTGCGGTATCACGCGGGTGCCCTATGCCGATCCTCAACCGCCAGAAATCCCTGCTGCCCAGACATTCGGCAATGTCCTTCAAGCCATTGTGCCCGCTGGCGCCACCACCGAATTTCAGGCGCGCCACGCCGGGCGCGAGATCGAGTTCGTCATTCACCACCAGCATTTCCCGCGGTTCGATCTTGTAAAAAGTTGCGAGTGCGGCGACCGCCCGCCCGGAATTATTCATGAACGTGTCGGGCATCAACACCCATATTTCCGCCGGATGGCTCAGCTTTGCGACCTGACCGTGAAATTTTCCATCACTGCGGAACTCAACCCGGGCGGCGAGCGCGAGCCGCTCCACCCACCAGAACCCGGCATTGTGGCGCGTGCGCGCATACTTTTTGCCCGGGTTGCCCAGCCCTACGACCAGTTTCATCGGCAAACGGCCCAATGCGAAAAACTGCAATTGCCGGTCAACGCGGATGAGTGCCGATAGAAAAAGCCGGGCGACAATTCTTCCATATGCGCTTACCCGCGTTCAGCCGTGACTGCACTGCCGATGACCCTGCCACGAAAAAGCCCGCCATATTCTGTCACGCCGTACAAAGCGCGAACATGGCGGGCCCGTATCCGGTACAACAAGCCCCGGATTATTCCTTCTTGCCGGCTTCTTTCTTGTCGCCCGCCGCCTCTTTCTTGTCGCCTTTGTCGCCTTTGTCGCCTTTGTCGCCTTTGTCGCCCTTCTCGCCGTCCTTGCCTGCGGCTGCCGCAGCTTCCGCCGGGGTCTGACCGGTAATTTCGGTGACCGGCGCGGCGGCCTCTTCCTCGACTGCAATTACCCTCGGCACGTGCACGGTAACAACTGCCGGGTTGTCCTTCTTCAGACGGGCCATCGGCTCGACGCCTTGCGGCAACAGCAAGTCGTTGACATGCAGCGTATGGCCAAGTTCGAGCTTATCGAGGTTGACCTCGATGTACTCGGGCAAATTGTCCGGCAGACACTGGATGTCGACTTCGTTCATGATGTGATTGACCACGCCGCCACCCTGCTTCACACCGGGACAAATATCGGCGTTGACAAAATGCAGCGGCACCTTCATGTGGATCTTCCTGCCCTTGTCCACGCGCTGGAAGTCCACGTGCAGCACGAGTTGCTTGAACGGGTGCATTTGCACGTCGCGCAACAGCACCTGCTGCCTGGCGCCCTCGAACGTCATGTCCAGTATCGATGCATGAAACGCCTCCATTTTGAGATGGCGATACAGCGCATGATGATCGAGCTCGATCGGTTGTGCCGGTTTGTCGGCGCCGTACACTATGCCCGGCACCTTGCCGCCGCCACGCAGACGGCGGCTCGCACCCGTACCCTGCAGCGTGCGCGGAAACGCAGTAAATTCAATTTTCATTAAAGTCTCCACTATTTTGGACCATCCGCGACCAGATGATCCGGTTTCAAAAACAGTGATGAGCGGCTGGTGACGGGCGACCGGTTGAAAAACAGCCCTCAACCCGACGCCCGGCCCTTTACGCCCAACACTGCACCAAAAAACTATTCCACAAACAGCGAACTTACCGAGTCTTCATTGCTGATGCGCAACATGGTCTCGGCCAGCAGTCCGGCGATCGACAGCGCCCGGATGCGCCGGCATTGCGCCGCATCTTCACGCAGCGGTATCGTGTCCGTCACGACGAGTTCGTCGATCGCCGAGTTCTCGATGCGCTCGATCGCCTTTCCCGACAGCACCGGATGCGTGCAATAAGCAAGCACGCGTTCGGCGCCGTGTTCTTTCAATGCCTTCGCCGCCTCGCACAGCGTATTCGCCGTATCCACCATGTCGTCGATGATCACGCAGGTGCGCCCTTCGACTTCGCCGATGATGTTCATCACCGTCGCCACGTTGGGACGCGGGCGCCGCTTGTCGATGATCGCCAGATCGGCCTCGAGCCGTTTCGCCAGCGCGCGCGCGCGCACCACGCCGCCGACGTCGGGCGACACGACAACCAGATTCTTGAAGTCATGCTTCCATACGTCGCCGAGCAGGATCGGCGCCGAATAGATATTGTCCACCGGAATATCGAAAAAACCCTGGATCTGCTCCGAGTGCAGATCCATGGTGAGCACCCGGTCGACACCGACCGATGCCAGCATGTTGGCGACCACTTTCGCCGTAATCGCCACCCGCGCCGAACTCGGCCGCCGGTCCTGCCGCGCGTATCCCATATAGGGAATCGCCGCCGTCACCCGCGCGGCCGACGCACGCTTGAGCGCATCGACCAGCACGAGCACTTCCATCAGGTTGTCGTTCGGCGGCGAGCAAATCGACTGCAGCACGAACACGTCCTTGCCGCGGACGTTTTCGAGCACTTCGACCATGACCTCGCCGTCACTGAAACGCCCCACCTTCGCGCGGCCGAGATGGATGTTCAAATGCCGGACGACATCGGCGGCGAGTTTCGGCGTCGCGTTGCCCGTAAACACCATGAGGCGATCGTACGGCACTGTCACCTTCCTTCGTTCAGGCAAGACCTGCAAAAATGGCTGGGGAGGTAGGGATCGAACCTACGAATGCCGGAATCAAAATCCGGTGCCTTACCACTTGGCGACTCCCCAATGCTGATAAAACCAGCGGCCCGCAATCCTGCGCGAGCCGCCTAAGTGCACATCTCCCGCAACGGGTGGCGCGCCAATCCTCGCGCTACTACGCCACGCATCGTCGCCGGCAGTTGATCCATCACCGCGCGCGCCGCGGCCTCACCGGCAAATTCAGCAAACACGCACGCGCCGGACCCCGTCATGCGCGCATTGCCAAACTGCCTGAGCCAGGCCAGGTGTTGCGCGACCTGCGGATAAAGCCGGCATACCACCGGTTCAAGGTCGTTGCTGGCCGCTGCTACTGAAAAGGGCGGTATTTTAGTCGGAATCGAATCCCTAATCAAATTCGGATCTTGGAATACCCGCGCAGTGGCCACGCTCACGCGCGGAATGAGCACCAGATACCATGCGGGCGGCAGCGTCAAAGCGGTCAATTTTTCGCCTATACCCTCCCCCAGCGCCGATTCCCCGAACACGAATACCGGCACGTCGGCGCCCAGATTGAGGGCCAGTTCCTGCAACCGGACACGCGGCCAATTCAACCCCCACAGGCAGTTCAGCGCGATCAGCGTCGTTCCCGCATCGGAGCTGCCGCCGCCGAGTCCGCCGCCGACGGGCAGCCGCTTATCGAGCGCAATAGTGGCGCCCAGCCGGACCGCGCCCGCTGTTTGCAGCAAGCGCGCCGCGCGCAGGGTCAGATCCTCGGTTTCCGGCACGCCGGAAACTTCGTTGCCGCGGGAAATGAGGCCGTCCTCGCGCAACGCAAAACGCAGGGTGTCGCCGTAATCGATAAAACGGAAAACCGTTTGCAGCAGATGGTAACCGTCCGCGCGCCGTCCGGTCACGCGCAACGTCAAATTGAGCTTGGCAGGCGCCGGATAGACGGTTTCCACAGTCATGGTTGAGCCGCGGTCCGCGCGTCGATCACGAACCGGATTTGGGCATCGCTGCCCGTAATTTCAAGCCGTGACGGCACCATGGCGGCGTCAAGGTAGCTGAACCCGACTTGCCAGTCGTCCTGTTTGAACCGGACGATCCGTTCGGCGCCATCGCGCTCCTCAGCGGCGAGCGCCATGCCGTCCGCTGGCCGGCCCAGCACCCAGTAGCGCATGCCCGCGACCGGAAAGCGCCAGCCCAATGCGCTCCGGGTCAGGTTCTCGATCGAACCTGCGCGATATTGCCGCTGATCAGCGCCGGTGAGCGTCGCGCCATTCGCATCCGCCTGCAAATAGGCGATAGTCTGGCCGAGCGGCGCGGTGAGCCAGATCTCGTCGCTGCCGGCCGCCTGTTTCCAGCGCAGCGCGCTCGAGAATCCGCGATCCTGATAACGCACGGCGATACGGCCCGCGATTTCGAATGCGGGCACGCCTTGCCCCGACTGCGGCGGCGACACGACAGCGCACGCGGCAAGCAGCGCCGCGCACAACGCCACGCCGCATCGAAACGTAAAAATTGCGCCTCGCCGCGGGCGCGACGGCGCCGGAATTACGGGGAAAATTTCTTGACCGTCGCCAGCAGCACTTCGTTGGCGGGATGATCCTCAAGCGCGCGCGACCAGACCTTGCGCGCTTCATCGCGCTGGCCCGCGGCCCACAGCACTTCGCCCAGGTGCGCCGCGATTTCCGCGTCCGACCTTAATTCAAACGCGCGCTTCAGAAACGTAATCGCGGCGTCGTTCTGGCTCATGCGGTAGA
>JAYWDM010000231.1:0-5698 GCA_043779885.1 Betaproteobacteria bacterium
GGGTGGGGGTGAGTGTTACCATGACAAGCGATGTTTCCACCCCCATCCCCGCCTTCCCCCGTCAAGGGGGAAGGAGTTCCCTTGGTATTTTGTGACGCAGTTGGACTAATCAGAACGATAGAAAGGCTGAGGCGGCGACCATTCGGCGCCGTGCGCCCCTCCCTACCGGCTATTTACCCGCTTCCCGATGGGAATTAGTGAGCGTAGTAAGGACTTGATGTACCCGAACCATTGCTAGCGAAGCCTCGATACCCAATAGTTTCCACCAGTCCCGTGCGGCGTAAAGCACGCGCACGATAGACACCCCGTCAGCACGCGGCAGGTATCGTCACGGTGCGGCCGTCGGGATCGAAGCGCACGATGGAGCGGCCGCCTGAGCAGCAGCCGAACAACCGGCCCTGTGCGTTGTAACAAAGCCCGTTGGTGCGATTGGTGCCCTCGCGCGCGACCGTGATCACGCCGGTCTTCGGATCGTAGCGCAGGATGCGGCTCGCCTGGATGTGCGTGAAGTTCAGATACTCTCCGTCTCACACCGGCCCTTCCGTGAGCGGCAGCGCGGGCGGCTTCATTAACAATTCGAATTTCCACTGCTGCATCGTCTAGCCCCCTTGATAAGTTTGCAACTCGCATATCGAGCGTGCAAATTCGCCGTCCGCGCGTTTGAGCGCGCGCGTCACCGAGCGCGTCCCGCCGAACGTCGGAATGTACGCCGAGTGCTTGCCCGCGCCGCCGAGCACGATGATGGCGATGTCCTCCGCGCGCTGCACGATCGGTATCCGATCCTCCATCTTCGCATTCGCATAGCGGCCGCCGTACATGATGCGAAAGCGCCTTTCGATGTTCTCGTGCGAGAACTTTTCAAGCGGCACGCGCGCATGCTCAAAGAGAAAACGCCGCACATCGGCCTTCGAGTATCCTTCGGCGGCAACTGTCGCCGCATGCTCCGGACCGAACACTACGAGCGGCTGCGCTTCGTAGTAGACGTCGTTGGCGCCGGTGATCGCCATGGTGCCCGCGACCATCCTGAGGATGCCCTCCGCGCTCGTGCTTTCATGATCGTTGATGTTGTGCGGCCCCTCGGCAGCGAACACGGTCACGGTCGTCGCCTCGCGCGCAAACCCGCGTTCGACGTGCAGCGGTTCCCACGGACTTTCCGTTTCGTTTTCCGCCACGCAGTACGTGTACTTCGCCGGCGTGCCCATCGTCGCCATGTCGCCGACGCGCGGAATCGCGCCGCCGATGTTGATCAGCGCCAGCCGGATCGCGCGACCTATCGTGGCATTGCTTTGCACGCCGGGTCCGAATGCATTGTGGCTCGAATTGATGTCGAGCTCGCGCGCGATCGGTCCGTTGACTATTACGAGCGGCGCGCACGGGTGCGTCGTCGCCTGGATGCCGTAAAGATTGAACGGCTCTTCGCACATCGCTTCGAGCGCCAGCATGATGATCGGCAGATATTCAGGCCGGCAGCCCGCCATGACGGCATTGGCCGCGAGGCGCAATGGTGTCGCCTCACCCCAGCGCGGCGGCAGTTTGGCAATCGGTGCGTCCCACGGTCGACCGCAAAAGCCCGGCATTCGCTCCACGCGCTCAGCAATCGGCGGAATGATCGGCAGCCCGTCGGTCCAGCCGCGCCTGCGGCAGGCTTCGTTCGCCTCTTCGAGATCATCCGGCACGTCGAGTGCCGCGCCCGGCATCGCCGCGAGCTTCGCGAGATCCTTCATGATGCGCGCTCGCGCAACACTTCCAGCAACTGAGAGAGCGCCGTATCGGCGCGCGCCTTCACGTCATCCATCGCAAGGCCGCCGAGCGGATGCTTGATGACGATCAGCGGCAGGTCGGGCACGCCGAGCACTTTCGACTGCGTGCGGCCGAGCTGAACGAAAGGCTCCGAGCAGATCACGGCGGACGGAATTGCGCGACGCCGCACTTCTATCATGTCGTGGACACTCCACGACGTGCATGCGCCTCAGTCGGCCATTGCGCTGACGACGAGGTCAGCCTCCTTCGCGAGTTCTTCGATCATGTCCGGATCGGCGGGGAGGCTGGGCAGCGGTTTGCGCAGTGAAACCACCGACGCGAGCGGCATCGCGGCGCGGATGCCGTCGATCAGAAACCTGAACAGATGATCGGCGTTGCTTTTGCTGTTGTCCAGGAGCCCCGGACGCAGTCCCGCGCCCTGGCGCGCGCGGCGCACGTCCGGAATTTCCGCCGCCGGCGCCGGCGCTTCAGGCACGATGATTTTCATCATACGCCCCTAATCGATTTTCGTACCCGATGCCGCGATGACCTTGCGCCACTTTTCGAGCTCTGATTTCATCATTGCCGCAAACTGCTCGGGTGTGCTCGAGATGGGATCCACACCCTGCGAGGCGAAACGCTCGCGGACATCCGGGTTCTGCAGCGCCCTGGCAGTTTCGCTGCCAAGCCGGTTTACGATGTCGCGCGGAGTGCCCGCCGGCGCGAGCAGTCCATGCCACGTCGTGACGGCGTAACCAGGTAATGCAGCTTCTGCAATCGTCGGGATCTGGGGCGCCGCCGGCGATCGATTCGTGGTCGTCACCGCCAACCCGCGCAGCCGGCCGCTTTGCACGTGCGGCAATGACGTCAATATCTGATCGAACATGAGCGAAACCTGCCCGCCGATCAAATCCGTCATCGCGGGGCTGCTGCCCTTATACGCAACGTGCACCATGTCGACGCCGGCCATCGTCTTGAACAGCTCGCCCGCGAGATGTATCGCCGTGCCGCTGCCGCCAGAGGCGAACGTGAGCTGGCCGGGACGGCTTTTCGCGTACGCGATCAGATCTTTGACGCTTTTCACCGGCAGCGAAGGATGCACGACGAGCAGTTGAGGCATCGACGTCAACTGCGAGATCGCGTCGAAGTCGTGCAGCGTGTCGAAAGGCATCTTGCTGTACAGGCTCGGGTTGATCGCCATCGTGCCGATGGTCGCCAGAAAAAGCGTGTAACCGTCGGCGGGCGACTTCGCCACGAGTTCCGCCCCGATGTTGCCGCCCGCGCCGCCACGGTTGTCGATAACGACCTTCTGGCTCATCTGCTCGGAGAGCTTCTGGCCGACGAGCCGCGCGACAACATCGGTGGTGCCGCCGGCCGGCACGCCGACAACGAGACGAATCGGTTTTTGCGGATAACCCTGCGCGCCGGCCACACCGTGCACGACGATCATTGCCAGCGCGCAGCTCCTCAAGGCCGGATAAAACCGCGGTTGTCTGAGCATCGTTGTCCTTTCTTTCTGGTCGTCTTCGCTAGTCCGCGCTGATACGTGCGGATTTGATCAGCGTACCCCAGCGCGTGACTTCGGCACTGATGAACGCCTGCGCTTGCTGCGGCGACGTCGGCCACGGCTCGGCACCCGCTGCAAGCAGTTTGTCCCTGACCGGCGGATATTCGAGTGCGCCCGTCATTTCCGCGTTGAGTTTGGCGAGCACCGCGCGGTCAAGGCCCGCTGGCGCGAGAAACGCATACCATCCGGTGACGTCGTAGCCCGGCAAGCCATCCTCCGCCGCGGTCGGCAAATCGGGCGCGAACGCTGCGCGCTTTCCGCCTGAAACGGCAAGACCCCGCAACCTGCCTGCCCGCACCTGCGGCATCGTTTCGAGCACCGTGCCGAATATCATCGATACCTGGCCGCCGATCGCGTCGTTCATCGCCGGTCCGCCGCCTTTGTACGGCACGTGCAGCAGGTTGATTCCCGCCATTGTCTTGAAAAGCTCGCCCGCGAGATGATTGGTCGAGCCGGTGCCGCTCGACGCATAACTTACCCGACCCGGGTTCGCTTTCGCATAGGCGATGAGTTCCTTCACGTTGCGCACCGGCACGGCCGGGTTGGTGGCGATCACGAACGGGAAAGAAATTGCGAGAGTGACCGGCGCGAAATCGCGTATCGGATCGTAATTGACTTTGCGATAAAGCGTCGGGTTGATCGAGTGAGATGCCGACGCGATCATCAAAGTGTAACCGTCGGGGGCAGACCGCATCGTAAGCTCGGTGCCAAGCATCGTGCCGGCGCCAGGGCGATTGTCGATGATGACGGGCTGCCCGACGCGCTCCGCCATGCGCTGGCCCACCAGCCGCGCAGTGAGGTCGGTGCCGCCGCCGGGCGCAAACGGCACGATGATGCGGATGGGTTTTGCCGGGTACTGTTCGCCACTCCGGGCAACCGCTGTATCCGCAAACATCCCGGGCAGGACAAGAACCACGGTGGAAACATTCAACAGATGTAACACGCGCCCTCCCCGGTGCGTTGCCCCGCGCGCTTTAAGTTTAGCCGGCATCGATCGGCTGGCGGCCGCGCTGCATCAGCTCTTGAGCGAGATCGGGCGGTACTTCGACGGGTATCGTCAGAATCAACGCCGAATAGGATTTGCCGTGCGGGTCGATCGACAGCGACCGCGTGACACCGCCGCCGAGCGCGCCCTCGAGCACGAAATTGAGCGCATGCACCTTCGGCAGTTCGTAGCGCGTCACCGCGCCTTTGACGTTGCTGCCGAAATGCGCCTTCACGCGCTCGGACGTCAGCCATTGCCGGATCAACGGATAGTAATGCGGCTCGTAAGCGATGACGCCTATATTGTTGATGTCGCCTTTGTCGCCGGAGCGCGCATGCGCGAGTTCGCGCAGGTAAAAAGCCTTCATGTGACTGCCGTCATGATGACCTCATGCTTGATAATGTCGCGCGGAACGAGGACTGAATAAATCGCGAGCACTTCCCGTACGGCCTTGGTCGGTATCGACGAGCTCGCCGGCCCTTTGCCGACCAGCGTCTCGACCTCGTTGGCGAGCTTGACCGCGTCGCGCTTCTCGCGCGCGCGTCCCGCGAAGCGCAGGCACACTTCATACGGCGCCTCTTGGCGCGGCAGCGATGCCTCGCGATGCAGCGCGTTGAGTCCGACGTAATCGACGCGCAGCTCCTGCAGTTTGACGCCCTCGATCTGCAGCCGTTCGCGCACGACCTTCTCCGCCAGCTTTGCGCGCTCAACGCAGCCGAGACCCGCGTAGGTAATCATGGCTTCACCGATCCAGCCTTCGAGTATGCCAACTGAAACCTTCAGCTGCCCGGGCCGCGGTTTACCGCGCCCGCCTTTGATCATCACGCGGTCCCGTCCCACCTCATCGAGCGTCACGTCGGTGAAGTCAACGACAACGTCTGGCGTGATGTAGTTTGCCGGATCGTGAATTTCGTAAAGCATCTGCTCGGTGCACGTCGCGCGGTTGATGAGCCCGCCGGTACCCGCGACCTTGGTGACCACGATCGTGCCGTCAGCCGAGACTTCGAGATACGGATAGCCGAGATTGCCGAGATCCGGCACTTCCTTGTAACCGGGGTCGGCGAAGAAGCCGCCCGACACGTTCGCGCCGCACTCGACCATGTCGGCCCCCGTCTGCCCTTTGCCCAGCAGATTCCAGTCGTCCATTTTCCAGCCGAATTCGTGGATCATCGGCGCCAAAAACAAGGAGCAGTCCCCGACGCGCCCGGTGAGGACGATGTCTGCCCCTTTGCCAAGCGCGTCGACCATCACATCGGCGCCGAGATACGCGTTGGCCGAGACGATTTTTCCTTCAAGACTGGCCAACGGGCGGCCGTTCTCCATGAGTTTCAATTCATCGCGATGTGCGAGACAGTATTCGAGAACGTCGTCACCAAGCACGGCGGCCACCTTCATCGGACCGAGTT
>JAYWDM010000232.1:0-15045 GCA_043779885.1 Betaproteobacteria bacterium
TCGCACTGGACGCCGAAGGCTTGCTGGCGGTTTGCATCCAGCATGAAATGGATCATCTCGATGGCAAGGTGTTTGTCGAATATCTGTCGCGACTCAAGCAGCAGCGCATTCTCGCCAAGCTGAAGAAACAACAGCGGCAGGTGATGTAACCTTCCGGCACGAAATCCCCGCGCGCCGAACCTGTGCAGGTGCGGACAGTAGATCGCGCGCCGACCCACACGAAATCTGCGCCACTCAATGAAGCTGATCTTTGCCGGAACCCCGCAATTTGCCGCCGTCGCGCTCGACGCGTTATTGGCGACCGGCTTCGAGATTGCGCTGGTATTGACGCAACCTGACCGCCCCGCCGGCCGCGGCCTGCGTACGCTGCCAAGCGCGGTAAAGGCGCTGGCTCTTCAGCACCAATTACCGTTGGCACAACCGATCAGCCTGAAGGAGCCGGAAACTCAGGCACGTTTACGCGCCGCTGGCGCTGAAGCCATGGTGGTTGCCGCGTACGGCTTGATCCTGCCAGCGACGGTGCTTACCATTCCATTGCGAGGAAGTTTCAATATTCATGCATCGTTGCTGCCACGGTGGCGAGGTGCTGCGCCAATACAACGCGCATTGCTTGCCGGCGATACCGCAACCGGCATTACCATCATGCAAATGGATGCCGGCCTCGACACGGGCGCGATCCTGCTGCAGGAGCGCCTGGTGATCAACAACGATGACAACGCGCAGTCGCTGCACGACCGGCTTGCCCAACTCGGCGCGCGCTGTATTGTGCGCGCGCTGCATGAACGAGCGTCGCCGCGCGTTCAGGACAACGCCGTTGCGACTTACGCTCCAAAAATTTCCAAGGCGGAGGCGATTATCGACTGGTCCCGCGGCGCCCGGGAAATCTGCCGGCAGATTCGCGCGTTTAATCCTGCGCCGGGAGCCTCGACCCTGCTCGAGGGGGCGTTGCTCAAGGTCTGGCGCGCCGAGCCGGCATCAGCCCCCGCGGCGCCATGGGGAAGCGTGGTCAGCGCGGACGCCGGCGGCGTCCTGGTCGCCGCGGGCGACGGTGGCGTCAAAATCACCGAATTGCAGAAAGCCGGCGGCAAACGGCTGACTGCCGGAGCGTTTCTGGCTGGCGCGACGGCGCTGCCGGGAACCCGCTTGGGGACCTGACGTGCTCGAAATACAGCAGCTCGCATGCATAACCGTTGCGAGTGTAGCCGCGGGGCGCAATCTGAATGCGGCGCTCGCCGAACTGTGGCCGCGTAATCCACAACTCACGGCGCAGCAGCGTTCCGCGATTACCGATTCATGCTACGGCACGCTCCGGTTCGGCTTCCAACTCGAAGCGGTGCTCGAGCAGTTACTGACGACGCCGCTGCATGACGTGAAATTACGGTGGCTGCTGCTGGTTGCGTTGTATCAGTTGCAATACACGCGGGCCGCGCCGCACGCCATCGTCGATCACGCGGTACGCTGCGCCTCGAGCCTGGGCGCGCCGCAGGCCGGCGGCCTGATCAATGCCGTGCTGCGAAATTTTCTGCGCAAGCGCGAGGCATTGCTTGTCAAAGCGGCGCAAAGCGATGTCGGAAATTATGCCTATCCGCAGTGGTGGATTGATAAATTACGCCGTCAGTGCGCGCCGCATTTTGCCGCTACGCTCAAGGCCGGCAACCGGCATCCACCATTTACGCTCAGGGTAAACCGGCGACGGATGGGGCGCGACGACTATCTTGCCTTGCTCAAACAACACGCTATCGAGGCGTCCGCGCTGGGTGAGGACGGCGTAATGCTGTCACGCGCGTTGCCCGTCGGGCGTCTGCCCGGATTCGCCGACGGACTGGTTTCCGTGCAGGACGCCGCCGCGCAGCGGGCGGCGCCGCTGCTCGACGCGCAGACGGGTATGCGGGTGCTTGATGCGTGCGCGGCGCCCGGCGGTAAAACGACGCACCTGCTGGAAATCGCCGGGATTGATCTCACCGCGCTCGACAACGATGCCGCCCGCATGGCGCTTGTGCAGCAAAATCTTCAACGCCTGCAGTTGCAGGCCAGACTGCTCGTCGCCGACGTGAACGATGCGCACGCGTGGTGGGACGGCCAGCCGTATGAGCGCATACTCGCCGACGTGCCGTGCAGCGCATCAGGCGTGGTTCGCCGTCACCCCGACATTAAATGGTTGCGCCGCGCAAGTGACATCGCGCAGTTCGCGACGCAGCAAGCGCGGATACTCGACAGTCTGTGGCGATTGCTGGCTAGTGGTGGTAAATTGCTGTATACAACGTGTTCGGTTTTCCAGGAAGAGAATTCGCTGCAAGTCGCGGCTTTCCTGGTACGGCACGCGGACGCCGGATTACTGCCGGTATGCGGAGTGAAATCGTTGGACGGAATTCCGGAAGGCCAGTTGCTGCCAGATAACGAGCATGACGGCTTTTTTTACGCGCTGCTGCAAAAAACATAGCCTGCTGGCCGCGCTGGCTGCGTTTGCGCTGTCGTTTCTGGTCTTTGCATTTGCGCACGCTGAAGGCATCGAAGTTCGCAATGCGGCGTTGGTGGCCGGCGAGGAAGGCTACTTTCTCGAAGCCGACTTTGATATCGCGCTCAATCCCACCCTCGAGGACGCGCTTAACAAAGGCGTGCCCCTTTATTTTCTGCTCGAATTCGAAGTCATCCGGCCGCGCTGGTACTGGCTGAACGAAAAAGTTCTCAGCACGCAACAACAATACCGGCTGGCGTTTAATGCGCTGACGCGGCAGTATCGGCTTGGCGTAGGTTCGTTGTTCCAGAATTTCGGATCGATGTCCGAAGCGCTTGATTTTCTGTCGCGCGTCCGCCGGCGCCAGGTGCTCGAAACCGATACGCTCAGCAAAGGCACTACGTACACTGCCGGCGTGCGTATGCGGCTGGATGTTTCGCAGCTGCCCAAACCGTTTCAGCTTAATGCGCTGGCGTCGCGGGACTGGAATTTCGGCTCCGAATGGCATCGCTGGAATGTCACGCCATGATTCCTGATACGTCCGGCATGCTCCCCGCGCTGAAAAACGGCGCGGTCAAATACCTGCTGATAGCGTGTGCGGTGGCCGGCACGGTGACGCTCTACCTGCTCGCCACCGCGAGCGCGAATACCGCGTTGTTTTCCCAGCATTACCCGCTGTTGCTGGGGTTGAACGGCGGCCTGGCGGTGTGTCTCGCTTTGTTGCTGGTTTATCAGTTGTACGCATTGCGCCAGAAGCTCAAGGCGGGGGTATTTGGCGCCAGACTGACGCTGCGGCTGGTACTCCTGTTTGCGCTGGTCGCCGTATTGCCGGGTGCGCTGGTGTATGGCGTGTCGGTGCAATTCGTCGCGCGCAGCATCGAATCCTGGTTCGATGTGCGCGTTGAAAAGGCGCTCGAAGGCGGACTTAATCTGGGCCGCAGGACGCTCGACAATCTGCTCAAGGACCTGGTCAAGCGAGCCGATTCGATGGCCACGTCGATCGCGGTGCGGCCGGCCGCGGAGCACGTAGCCGCGTTGAATACGCTGCGCGAGCAGGTCGGCGCGCAAGAGGCGACGTTGTTCACGCAGCGCGGGAAAATCCTCGTTTATTCCGGCAGCGAACAAACCGGGTTGATTCCTGATTTGCCGGGGCCCGCCGTCATGCGCCAGTTAAGACAGCAGCAAGCCTACAGCGCCATCGAGGCCATTCCCGACAAGGGCCTTTACCTGCGCGTGCTGATTCCGGTAAACCCCGTCAGTCTGGCGGAGGAAATGCGCGTGCTGCAGCTGTTGCAGCGGGTCCCGCAGCAACTCGCGCTCGATGCCGAAATCGTGCAAACCGGGCAGCGCGAATACCAGGAGCTGCTGCTGGCACGGCGGGGTTTGCAGCGGATCTACGGATTGACGCTGACGCTGACGCTCCTGGTCGCGCTGCTCGCCGCATTGTCGCTCGCGTTCGTGTTGAGCGAACGGTTGTCGGCCCCGCTGAGTTTTCTGGTCGAAGGCACACGCGCCGTCGCGCAAGGGGACTTCAGCCAGCGCGAGACGGTGGCGAGCAGCGACGAGCTCGGGGTGCTTACGCAGTCATTCAACGCAATGCGCCAGCAACTTGCCGAGGCGCGCGCAACCGCCGAACGCAATCAGGCGCAACTCTCCGACGCACACACTTATGTACAAAGCATACTTGCCAATCTCTCGGCGGGGGTGCTTGCTTTCGATGAAACGTTGCGGCTGCGTTCTTTCAATCACAGCGCCTCGGCAATTCTCGACGCTGATTTTTCCCAGCTCGCCGGGCTCGAGCTGGCGTGCTGGCACGAACGCGTGCCGGCGCTCGGCGCTCTGGCTGCCGATGTCGCGGCCGCGTTTCATGCCAGCGCGGGGGACGAGTGGGCGCAGCAAATCGAGCGTCCCGGCAAGGCCGGCTCACAAATGTTGTTGCTTCGCGGCACACGCCTGCCCGCCGGCGGCGGCACCGGCTACGTCGTTGTATTTGACGACATCACGCATGTCCTGCAGGCACAGCGCGACGCGGCGTGGACTGAAGTCGCACGGCGTCTGGCACACGAAATCAAAAATCCCCTGACGCCCATACAATTGTCGGCGGAGCGGCTGCAGCACAAACTCGCGGGCAAGCTCGGCGCCGTCGATGCCGACATGCTGAAGCGTTCGACCCAAACCATCGTCAATCAGGTAAGCGCCCTCAAAAATATGGTTGATGCATTCCGTCAATATGCGCGCATGCCTGAAGCGACGCGGCAGGAACTTGACCTCAATGCATTGCTGCGCGAAGTATTGACGCTCTATGAGTCCCTCGCGGGGTGGCTGCGCGTCGATCTGGCGGCGAACCTGCCGCACATGGTCGGCGACGCCGCGCAATTGCGTCAGGTGATTCACAATCTGTTGCAGAACGCCGAGGACGCACTCGCAGAAACCGAGCAGCCGCGTATAGTGGTGCGTTCGGAGCACGTTGCGGCTGGAATCCAGGTATCGATCACCGACAATGGCAGCGGGTTTCCGGAAAAACTCATGCAACGCGCGTTTGAGCCGTATGTCACGACGAAGCCGAAAGGAACGGGTCTCGGCCTCGTTATCGTCAAGAAAATTATTGAAGAACATGGCGGCGGCGTTGAAATTGCAAACGTCGCGCCACACGGTGCACGGGTAACGCTAACATTCCCGGTTATGGCAGCCCAGACTGTCGCGATCAAGGCTGTCGCGCGCGCTTAAATTGAAAGCGGGATTATGCAGCAAATATTAGTGGTCGATGACGAAGTCGGAATCCGCGAACTCCTGTCGGAGATACTGCGCGACGAAGGCTACCAGGTGCGCCTCGCGGAAAATGCCGGGCAGGCGCGCGTGCAACGGGCCCAAGCGCGCCCGGACCTGGTCCTGCTCGATATCTGGATGCCCGATACGGACGGCATAACGCTGTTGCGGGAGTGGGCGAGCGCGGGCCTGCTGACCATGCCGGTGGTCATGATGTCGGGCCACGGGACCATAGACACGGCGGTTGAAGCCACGCGCATCGGCGCGTTTGATTTCCTCGAAAAACCGATCGCGCTGCAAAAATTGCTGGCGACGGTCGGCCGCGCGTTAAAACGCGGCGAGCAGCAAGTGAAGCCGACGCTGATACTCGCGACGCTGGGCCGTGCAACCGTGGTAATGGAACTTAAACAGCGTCTCGAGCGCGTCGGCAACTTGAAGGCGCCCCTGCTGATGATCGCCGAACCGGGCAGCGGCGTCGAATTGTGTGCGAGATTCGTGCATCAGCCGAACTCGCTTCCCGGCAAATCGAATGCACCATGGGTTGAACCGGAAAATCTCGCGGTGCTGGCCGAGGCTCCGCTCGACCTCCTGAATCAGGCGCGTGAAGGCACGCTTTTCCTGCCGGAGGTTGGCGATCTCAACCGGACGGAGCAAAAGGGGCTGTTGCTGATTGCCGGCAAACTTGAGAAATACAACACCCGGCTGATCTGCGCGACAGCACGGGCGTTGCCTGAGCTGGTGGCGCAGGGCGCATTCGATGCCAAGCTCTACGGCGCCATCGGGGCGGTGACGGTGAACGTGCCAAGCTTGCGCCAGCACCGGGAGGATATTCCGGACCTCGCTAATTTGTTCCTGCTCCGCAGTATCGAGGCCAAGGAGGTTGCGTCGCGGCATTTCAGCACGGCGGCGCTCAATGCGCTGCGCAATTACGACTGGCCGGGAAATTTGAATCAACTGGAAAGCGTCGTGCGCACGCTTGCACTGACGACATCCGGCGAGGAGATCGGTGTCAATGACGTCAATCAGGCCCTGCCTGCTTTTGGCGCGCCGCCCGCGACGGCGCCTGGCGGCCTGGCGCTCGACCTGCCGCTGAGAGAAGCGCGCGATGCCTTTGAGTGTGTTTATTTCGAGCATCACATCGCCAAAGAAGGCGGCAACATGAGCCGCGTCGCGGACAGCGTCGGGCTCGAACGCACGCATCTCTACCGCAAGTTGAAGCAGCTGGGCATCAAACTCATGCGCCGCACTGAAGAATAGCGCGGGATGGCGTCGGGCGCGCGGCGCCGGTATTCGGCGGTTACGTAGCCAAAGCCGCCCATTTCTTAGATAATTGCCGGCTACGCAGGTCTCCTCCCCGCAAGGAATTATCGAATGGGCTCCCGTCCCGAACTTACCAACGCGATCCGCGCGCTCGCGATGGACGCCGTGCAACAAGCGAATTCAGGCCATCCAGGCATGCCGATGGGGATGGCGGAAATCGCTGAAGTGTTGTGGCGCCGCCATCTCAAGCACAATCCCGCGAACCCGCGCTGGGCGGATCGCGATCGTTTTGTGCTCTCGAACGGCCACGGTTCGATGCTGCTCTACGCGCTGCTTCACCTCACCGGCTATGACCTGCCGATGGACGAAATCCGGCGCTTTCGGCAATTGCATTCGAAGACGCCCGGCCACCCGGAGTCGGGCATCACGCCGGGCGTCGAAACGACCACCGGACCGCTCGGCCAGGGCGTCAGCAACGCGGTGGGCATGGCGCTCGCGGAAAAGCTGCTGGCGGCGCGCTTCAATCGGCCCGGCCATACCATCGTCGATCATTATACCTATGTGTTTTTGGGCGATGGCTGCCTGATGGAGGGCATTTCGCACGAGGCGTGCTCGCTCGCGGGCACGCTGGGTTTAGGCAAGCTGATCGCTTTTTACGATGATAACGGCATTTCCATCGATGGTCAGGTGCAGGGCTGGTTTACCGACGATACGCCGAAGCGTTTCGAGGCGTACGGCTGGCACGTGGTGCCGCAGGTCGACGGCCATGACGCAACGGCGGTCGAAGCAGCGTTGCGATCGGCGCAGGCTAGTGGCGCTCGCCCCAGCCTGATTTGTTGCAAGACGGTCATTGGCAAGGGCGCTCCCACGCGCGGCGGCACCGCGAAGGCGCACGGGGAGGCGCTCGGCGCCGACGAAGTAGCGGCGACGCGCGCCAGCATCGGGTGGGACCATCCGCCGTTCGAGATCCCCAAGGCGATCTATGTGGATTGGGATCAGCGCGCCAAAGGCGCCTCCGCGCAAGCCGCATGGGACGCGCGTTTTGCGGCCTATGCGGCCGCCCAGCCGGAACTCGCGCGGGAATTCACGCGGCGCATGGCCGGGGAACTGCCGGCGGATTTTTCGGCCGCAGTGGCGGCGGCGATCGAATCGGCGAACGCCAAAGGCGAGACCATCGCCACGCGCAAGGCATCGCAACTTGCGCTGACACAACTCGCCCCCGTACTGCCCGAACTCGTCGGCGGTTCAGCCGATCTCATGGGCAGCGTGTTCACCAACTGGCCCGGCAGCACGGTCGTCACGCGCAATGAGAGCGGCAACATCGTGAACTTCGGCGTGCGGGAGTTCGCGATGGCGGCGATCACCAGCGGCATGGCTTTGCACGGCGGCTTCATTCCGGAAACGGGCACGTTCCTGACTTTTTCCGACTACTCGCGCAACGCGCTGCGCATGGCCGCGCTGATGAAGTTGCGCAACATTTTCGTCTTCACGCACGACTCGATCGGTCTCGGTGAGGATGGCCCGACGCACCAGGCGGTGGAGCAGATTTCGAGCCTGCGGCTGATTCCCGGCATGCACGTCTGGCGGCCGTGCGATACCGTCGAGACCGCGGTCGCGTGGGGTGCTGCCCTGCGCCGCCAGAACGGCCCGACCTGCCTGATCCTGTCGCGCCAGAACGTGGCGTTTCAAAAGCGCACGGCCGAACAAATCGCGGCGATCGCACGCGGCGCCTACGTGCTCGCCGAAGCGGCGGGTGTCGCGCAGGCGGTAATCATCGCAACCGGTTCCGAGGTGCCACTGGCAATAGGGGCGCGCGAACAACTGCAGAAAGCAGGCATCAATGTGCGCGTGGTATCGATGCCGTGCACAGCCCTGTTTGATGCGCAGGACGCGGCCTACCGCGCATCGGTGTTGCCCGCGGGTGTGCCGCGGGTAGCCGTCGAAGCAGGCGTCACGGATTTCTGGCGCAAATATGTCGGCGCGGTGGATTCCAAAGCGGGCGCGGTGGTCGGCATCGACCGTTTCGGCGAATCGGCGCCGGCTGGCGAGCTGTTCAAGCATTTCGGATTTACCATCGAAAACGTGGTCTCGGTGGTCAGGGGTTTGCAATAGGGCATCGCCCGCATAAACGAAAATCTGGAGAGCATCATGACAATCAAGGTCGGCATTAACGGGTTTGGACGCATCGGGCGGATGGTGTTCCGCGCGGCAGTACAGCATTTTCCGGACATCGAAATCGTGGGGATCAACGACCTGCTCGAGCCGGACTACCTGGCGTATATGCTGCGTTACGATTCGGTGCACGGCCGGTTCAAGGGCGACCTTGCGGTGGACGGCAGCACTTTGATCGTCAACGGCAAGCGCATACGGCTCACCGCCGAAAAAGACCCCGCGCAACTTAAATGGGGGGACGTGGGTGCCGCTGTCGTGGTCGAGTCGACGGGTCTTTTCCTGACGCAGGAAACCTGCGAGAAACACCTGGCGGCGGGTGCGCAGAAAGTGATCATGTCCGCGCCGTGCAAAGACGACACCCCGATGTTCGTGTTCGGCGTGAACGACAAGACATACAAGGGACAGGCAATCATCTCCAACGCATCGTGCACCACGAACTGTCTTGCTCCGGTGGCGAAAGTGCTCAACGACACGTGGGGCATCAAGCGCGGCCTCATGACAACGGTGCATGCCGCGACGGCTACGCAGAAAACCGTGGACGGCCCCTCCAACAAAGACTGGCGGGGCGGCCGCGGCATACTGGAGAACATCATTCCATCGTCCACCGGTGCAGCCAAGGCCGTCGGCGTGGTGATTCCCGAGCTCAACAAGAAACTGACCGGCATGGCTTTTCGCGTGCCGACGTCCGATGTCTCTGTCGTGGACCTCACGGTGGAACTCATGAAGCCGGCTACCTACGCCGAAATCTGCGCGGCGATGAAGGCGGCTTCGCAGGGCGCCATGCAAGGCGTTCTGGGCTACACCGAAGAGAAAGTCGTCTCGACCGATTTCCGCGACGAAGTCTGCACGTCGGTGTTCGATGCTGAAGCGGGCATTGCGCTCGACAGCACGTTCGTGAAAGTCGTCGCCTGGTACGACAACGAATGGGGCTATTCGTGCAAGGTGCTCGAAATGGCCCGCGTGGTGACGAAGTAAGCGGCGCTGACAAACCGGCACGGGGGACTGCCGCTCGCGGCTGCCCCCATGAACAAGAACATGAAGCTCTTACGCATGATGGACCTGCCGCTGGCAGGCAAACGCGTGTTCATTCGCGCCGACCTGAATGTGCCGCAGGACGACGGTGGAAAAATCACTGACGATACGCGTATCCGCGCATCGGTGCCGGCGATACAGCAGGCGCTCAAAGCCGGCGCGGCGGTGATGGTGACTTCGCATCTCGGGCGTCCTACCGAAGGGGTGGTCAAGCCGGAGGACTCCCTGTCGCCCGTGGCGCGGCGATTGTCGGAGCTACTGGGCGTGCCGGTGCCGCTCAAGACTGACTGGGTCGCGGGCGTCGACGTGCAGCCCAATGCGGTGGTGATGCTCGAAAACTGCCGCTGTAACAAAGGCGAGAAAAAAAATGACGACGGACTCGCCAGAAAAATGGCGGCATTGTGCGATGTCTATGTCAACGACGCCTTCGGCACCGCGCACCGCGCCGAGGCAACGACCCACGGCATCGCCAAATATGCGCCGATTGCCTGCGCCGGTCCGTTGCTTGCGGCGGAACTCGAAGCGCTCGGCAAAGCACTCGAGCATCCGCGGCGGCCGCTGGTCGCGATAGTTGCCGGCGCCAAGGTTTCAACCAAACTGACCATATTGAAGGCGCTGATCGGCAAAGTCGACCAGTTGATCGTCGGCGGCGGCATTGCGAATACCTTCATACTCGCCGCGGGCCATAACATCGGCAAATCGCTCGCCGAACCGGCGCTGGTGCAGGAAGCGAAAGACATCATGGCCGCCGCTAAAGCCAAAGGTGTCGAAGTTCCGATTCCAGCGGACGTCGTCTGCGCCAAGGAATTCTCTGCGCATGCCACGGCGACGCGCAAACCGGTTGCCGCAGTCGCGGACGACGACCTGATCCTGGATATCGGCCCGCAGGCAGCCGAAAACCTTGCGCATATCATTGCCGGTGCCGGCACCGTACTCTGGAACGGGCCGGTCGGTGTATTCGAGTTTGATCAGTTCGGCGCGGGCACCGAACGCATCGCGCGCGCCATTGCCGCGGCGGACGGGTTTTCGATCGCTGGCGGCGGCGACACGCTGGCGGCCATCGCCAAGTACGGCATTACAGACCATGTGTCGTATATTTCCACGGGTGGCGGCGCGTTTCTCGAGTTTCTCGAGGGCAAGGAGTTGCCGGCGGTTGCCATCCTTGAACAGCGCGCTTCGCCGGATCGAAGAGCCGGGAGCGAGGATTGAGGATTGGGGCAATTCCGGTTACGCTATTGCTCCATACTCAATTCTGCTAGCCCGATCCCGACCTCATGCCCCGCCGCACCAAAATCGTCGCCACGCTCGGCCCCGCGTCAAGCGACAAGCAAACGCTTGCCCGCATGATAGAGGCCGGGCTCGACGTGGTGCGCATGAATTTCTCGCACGGCACCGCCAAAGAACACGCGCAGCGCGTCGAACTGGTGCGCGAGCTCGCGCGCAAAGCCGGCCGCTCGGTCGGCGTGCTGGTCGATTTGCAGGGCCCGAAGATCCGCATCGGACGCTTCGAGCACGACCGTGTTCTGCTCAAGACCGGCGACAAATTCGTGCTTGATGCCGAGTGCAAACTGGGCGACGCAAATCATGTCGGTCTTGACTACCGGAACCTGCCGCAGGATGTATCCGCAGCCGACACGCTGTTGCTGGACGATGGTCGGGTCGTGCTTGCGGTCACGGCAGTCGAAGGCCCGCGCATCTATTGCCTCGTCGAACAGGGCGGCGCCCTGTCGAACAATAAAGGCATCAACCGCAAAGGCGGTGGCCTCACCGCGCCGGCGCTGACCGAAAAGGACATGCAGGACATCAACACGGCCGCTGAACTTAAAGCCGATTACCTCGCGGTGTCGTTCCCGCGCTCGGGCGCCGATATCCAGTGGGCCCGCGACCTGATGCTGAAAGCCGGCGGCAAAGCGATGATCTGCGCCAAAATCGAGCGCGCGGAAGCGATCCCCGCGCTGGCCGAAATCGTCGATGCGGCGGATGCCATCATGGTTGCGCGCGGCGATCTCGCGGTGGAGGTCGGTGATGCGGTGGTTCCCGCGTTGCAAAAGCGCATGATCCGCATGGCGCGCGATCGCAACAAGCTGGTGATCACGGCAACGCAGATGATGGAGTCGATGATCGACAATCCGATACCCACGCGCGCTGAGGTGTCGGATGTTGCCAACGCGGTGCTCGACGGCACCGATGCCGTAATGCTGTCGGCGGAAACGGCAACCGGGAAGTTTCCGGTCGAAACGGTCGCGGCGATGGCGCGCGTCTGTCTCGAAGCCGAGAAGGAAGATACTTTTGTTATCGACCGCCGCCGCGCGGATGCGCCGTCCAGCCTCGAGGAGGCCATCGCGCGCGCCACGATATTCACCGCGAACAGCCTCAAAATCAAGGCCGTCGCCGCGCTTACGCAAAGCGGCAGGACGGTTTTGCTGATGTCGCGCATGAATTCGAGCGTGCCGCTGTACGCGCTCTCGTCGGTGGTCGAAACGCGCCGGCGGGTGACGCTGTTCCGCGGCGTCTATCCGGTCAATTTCAAAGGCGCGCGGGACCCGGAACGGGCGTTGAATATGGCGGAGGATGAATTGCTCAAGCGCGGCGCCGTCAACCCGGGCGACTACATAATACTGACGATAGGTGAGCCGTTCGGCAAAGCCGGCGGCACCAACACGATGAAGATCGTGAAAGTTGGCGAGCATCGTCATGCGTAAGCTGACCGTAAGTGAGCGCCGCTAGACTTGGCCGCGCAGATCACCCGCTAATTGGATTTCGGCGTAGTCAAACGGGAATTTCCAAGGGTAGAATAACCCCCGCCGTCCGGCGTGACCGGACGCCTATTCACGATACGAGACATCGGGCAGGAGGAGCAGCACATGTTTGAACGCGGGCTCGCCGCGACCGCCGCAGCAATGGTTGCCGCGGGCGAGCAGGTCGCCGCCGCCGCGGTGCAATGCCTGAAACGCGCGGTGCTGGCGGCGTTGCCGTGGCCGTTGTCGTTTTCCGATGGCCGGGCGCTGCAGGCACCGGCGCAAAAAGCGCGGAAAGGCCAGCGGACAAGCGTGCCGGCGGCGCAAAAAGCGCTTTTTCAGCGCGCGAAAATGAGCGGCGCGGCATGTTTGGGCCGCGCTAAGGCAGAAATGGAAAAAGACGCCCTGGCCGCGTAATCGGCCGTAATTGGCGGGCCCGGATTCAGCTGTCGTGCGGGTGTGGCTAGCGGCCAAGAAACCAGCTATCATGCGCCGTATAATACCGGCCGGCACGCGGTTTCACGCACGGCGAAACATAGATTTCATCATTTGGAGGTGGTCGCATGGCATTGAAAATCCGGAGCATCAAAGACTTTAGTGCCGGGCTGATGTTTATCGTAATCGGCGCCGTGTTTGCGCTCGGCGCAAACCAATACCCGATGGGCACCGCCGTCAGGATGGGTCCGGCATACTTCCCCAGCATCCTCGGCTGGGGCACGGTCGCTTTGGGGCTGTTTGTGCTGGTCGAATCATTTTTCGTGGATGAAGAGCCCCCCTCGGCAGTGCGCTGGCGTCCGCTGATTCTGGTGCTCGCGGCGGTGATGTTGTTCGGCGCCCTCGTCAATACCGGCGGGCTGATCACCGCGACCATCGTGCTGATCATTGTCAGCGCGCTGGGCGGCCATGAGTTCAGATGGAAAGAAGCGATTATTTCCGCGGTGCTTTTGTCGGTTTCGGTGTGGGCGATATTCGACAAGGCGCTCGGCCTGCCGTTCAAGCTTTTCCCCTGGTCCTGAGCGACTGACACGAGACAACGGAGCGCACCATGACAGAACTAATCCAGAATCTGGGCCTCGGTTTCAGCGTGGCGCTGAACCTGACAAATCTGATGTACTGTTTCATCGGCTGCTTTCTCGGCACGCTAATCGGCGTCCTCCCCGGCATCGGCCCGGTGGCGACGATAGCCATGCTGCTGCCGATTACGTTCAACCTGCCGCCGACGCCGGCGCTGATCATGCTTGCCGGCATATATTACGGCGCGAGTTACGGCGGTTCCACCACGGCGATTCTGGTCAACCTTCCCGGCGAATCGTCTTCGGTGGTCACGTGTATTGACGGCTATCAGATGGGGCGTCAGGGGCGCGCCGGTCCGGCGCTCGCCATCTCGGCACTCGGCTCGTTTTTCGCCGGCACCGTTGGTACGATGCTGATCGCGCTGTTCGGGCCGCCGCTCGCCGAACTCGCGTTTGAATTCGGCGCCGCCGAATACTTCTCGATGATGGTGCTTGGTCTGGTGTCCGCCGTCGTGCTTGCGCACGGCTCGCTGATCAAGGCGGTGTGCATGATCCTGGTCGGTTTGCTGCTGGGCATAGTCGGCACCGACGTGAACTCGGGCATTGCACGCTATAGTCTGGGCATTTCAGAGTTGTCGGACGGCATAGGATTCGTGTCGGTCGCGATGGGCATGTTCGGCTTTGGCGAGATCATCTCGAATCTCGAACAAGGCGAAGAACGCGAGGTGAATACTTCCAAGGTTGGTAGCCTGATGCCGACGTGGACCGACCTCAAGATGTCGTTCGGGCCGATCGTGCGCGGCACGGCGCTGGGCACGATTTTCGGCATACTGCCCGGGTCACATACCGTTATTGCCTCGTTCTCGTCTTACACGCTCGAGAAGAAACTGTCCAAAGACCCGTCGCGCTTCGGCAAAGGCGCGATCGAAGGCGTGGCCGG
Source organism: Betaproteobacteria bacterium (assembly GCA_043779885.1). GTDB lineage: Bacteria > Pseudomonadota > Gammaproteobacteria > Burkholderiales > SG8-41 > PALSA-1004. Next base: position 14,377 of record JAYWDM010000232.1, read on the forward strand.
CCCCGAATCGGCGAACAACGCCGCCGCGCAGACCTCGTTTATTCCGCTGCTGACCCTTGGTATCCCGACCGGCGCCGTGATGGCGCTGATGGTCGGCGCGATGACGATCCAGGGCATCGCCCCGGGCCCGCAGGTGATGACGCAGAAACCCGATTTGTTCTGGGGCATGATCGCGTCGATGTGGGTCGGCAACCTGATGCTGGTAATCCTGAATCTGCCGCTGATTGGCATGTGGGTGCAATTCCTCAAAATCCCGTATCGCGTGCTGTTCCCCGGTATTATTTTGTTCTGCTGCATCGGCGCGTTCAGCGTGAACAACAGCCCGGCCGAAGTTTATCTGGCGGCATTGTTCGGGTTGTTCGGTTATTTCGCGTCCAAGTGGGGATGCGAACCGGGGCCGCTGCTGCTCGGTTTTGTGCTGGGACCGCTGATGGAAGAGAACCTGCGGCGCGCCATGCTGATTTCGCGCGGCGACGCCACGGTGTTTTTCACGCGGCCGATCAGCGCCAGCATGCTGGGGGTCGCCCTGTTCCTGCTGATTATTATCGTCGCACCGCAGGTCCGCAAGAAACGCCAAGAGGTGGTTTACGAAACTGCGGACTGAGCTTTAACCCGGCTGCACCGATTTGAGTTCTGCCCCGGACGACCTCCGGGGCAGTTTTTTCTGTG
>JAYWDM010000233.1:0-5692 GCA_043779885.1 Betaproteobacteria bacterium
TGACCAGCCGGGGCGCAAGCACCCGCCAGGCACGAACCGGATCGGCGAAACCTTTCAATGCGTGTACGCCGAGGTCCGCGCAATCGAAGTGTTCCCCGATGAGCGCGCGAGTACCGACCGCGATGACCACCGAATTCGGCATTGCAAGCGCCTGTAGCCGGGCTGCCAGATTGGGCGTCTCGCCGACCACCGCTTCTTCCTCGGCGGAGCCTTCCCCGACGAGATCGCCGGCCACTACGAGCCCGGTTGCAATGCCGATCCTTACTGCCAGCGGCTCGGGTTCGCCGGCGCCGCGCGGCACGACCAAGGGTGCAATCGCCTCGATGATGTCCAGTCCCGATCGAACGGCGCGTTCGGCGTCATCCTCGTGCGCACGCGGATAGCCGAAAAGCGCGAGGATCCCATCGCCCATGTAGCGGGAAATCGTACCGTCAAAGCGCCGGATTACCGAGGTGCACGCGGTCTGGTATGCGCGGATCAGGTCGCGCATTTCCTCGGGGTCGAGGCGGTTCGCCAGCATGGTAGAACCGACGAGATCGCAAAACAACACGGTGAGCTGCCGGCGTTCGGGCTGCGGACGCTCCCGTGCGTTGGGCCCGGACGCGGCGCGCGCAGCGCTGCTCTGCAGCGATGCGCCGCAGTTGCCGCAGAAGCGGGATTCGAGAGGATTGGCCGCGCAACAGCTGGCGCACGCGACCGCCTGCATAAGTGACAAGGACTACTACCCCTTTTTCTCTCACCAACGCTGCATTTTGGGCTATGTGGCTCGCTAGTAGCAAGTGCTTAAGATTGCCACGGGACGGTTCGGATGCAAGCGTCACGGCAGAGTTGCCCGCGGCGAAAAGGCGCACGAGAAGGAATTGCCGCATCCAAGAAAGAGTCATCCCTGGCGCTTGCGAGCCGGGCGGCGCAGTCCCCACGGTTGTGCGGCGGTTGTTCGTAGCGAGTCGCGGCATCCGTTGGAAAATCCGGTGCGTTTACGCACTTACGCCCATTGTGCTGAACCCTAGACTGGGAACCGTAATGAATCACTGGCTCACGCCAGCGGTAACACGGTGAACGAAGGCTATACCCACAGTTATAGGAGTCATTGCCATGGGAAACATGTTCGAAATGCAAGCGACCAGTCTGGTCCGGCAACTGCCCACCGCACGGCCGGAACACCTTACTCCGCGTCAACTCGACGTGCTCGCGCTGCTCTGCGAGGGCCTGCCGAACAAGCTCATCGGCCGGCGGCTCAATATATCGAGCGCAACCGTCAAGATCCACGTCGCCAACATACTGCGCGCGCTGAATGTTGCGAGCCGGCTGCAGGCCGTAATCGCTGCACGCAGCCTCGGTGTCAAATTTAGTGAAGCGGAACCGATGCGGTGGGAAACGGTTGCCGTGCCGCACAATCCGGCAGTCTTGCGCCTGGTGCTGGAAGAAAGTGCGCGGCATCTGCCGACGCCAGCGCCCGACCGGTCGCTGGCGGGGGTCGCGGGCTAGGGCGAACGGCGTACGGCGGCGACAATTTTCTCGAGACGGTCGAAGTCGGGGATGACCAGCGCATGGCCTGCGCGCTGCACGAGACCTTGCTTTACCATCGCCGACAGCTCGCGCGTAACCTGCTCGCGATAGGTGCTCACCTGGCTGGCAATCTCGGTGTGCCTGGGTGCAGGATCGATGCGCGCCACGTTTGCCTTGACACCGGCCAGCCTGGCGAGGCGCAGCAGCTCCGCATGGACGCGGTTCTGCACGCCGAGCGTGCTCAGGTCGAACACCCGTTCCGTCAACTCGCGCACCAGGGTCACCAGCCGATACAGCATCCGGTCGCAAACCGCGGGATGCTCGTGCAGGAGATCGCGAAACACCGCCGGGCTCATCGATGCTGCAAGGGTGTCTTCGAGCGCGACGACATCCGCCGAGCGCGACAACCCGTCGATCGCCGCGAAATCGCCGAACCAGTCGCCCGCCGGAATGTCGCGGTAGGTTACCTGCCGGCCGGCGGCGGAAAAGGAAGTGATGCGCACGCGGCCCGAGACGATCAGATAGACATCCTGGTCCTGAGCGTCGCGGGAGATCACACGTTGCGCGACCGGGAAGCGGCGCCAGCGGCACTGCTGGGCGAGTTGCTCCAGCGCGGATGCCGGCACTCCTTCGAGCAGTCTCATGCGCTTGAGCCCGAGGATCGACGGTTCCGCAGAGATTAATTTCGATGCCACGGCCGTAGATGATACCTGAGACCTGCCAGCGTGGCGGCGAACGTGATTACGGCGAACAACAGGGGTCCCTGATGAATATGAACCACAAGCCCGCTTGGGTATGGAAGCAACGCAGCGCGGTGACGCGCTTTCTGGTCGCGTTTTATCTGCGCCGCACGCTGCGGTTCATCTGCATCCGGCTGCCGTCTATGATGTGCGGTCGCAAGTCGTCTGGCGGGACGAAACCGCTGCCGACCCGTCGCCGGCCGGCGGGAATCAATACGAAGTCCGATTGATTCAGTCGCTCAGCAATCGGGGATGCGCCGCATTCAATGCGCAACCGGCCGCCGCGGGTCGCTGCACCATTCGCTCCATGATCCCGGGTACAGCTTCGATCCCGGCAACTGCGCAATTTCCATGGCGAGCAGGTTATGGCACGCAGTGACTCCGGACCCGCATTGGTGCACGACTTGCGCCGGTAATTGCGCACCGAGCAACTCAGCGAATTCATTTTTCAGCTCGCCGGCCGATTTGAAGCGTCCGTCGGCCGCAAGATTGTTTTTGAAGAAACGATTGATCGCGCCGGGGATGTGGCCGCCGACCGGATCAAGCGTTTCATTCTCGCCGCGGAAGCGGTCCGCGCTGCGCGCGTCGAGTACCCTCGGATGCGGTTTCCCAAGCCGACTTGCAATAAAGCTCGCATCGACCGTAATGTCGCGCGCGGCGCCGCTGAAAGCAGCGGGTTCGGCGGTCGCGGCGTGTGCGGTGACAGGTGATCCGGCATTAAGCCACGCGTCCCATCCGCCATCAAGCACTGCCACGCGCGTGTGCCCGACCCAGCGCAGCATCCACCAGAATCGTGCCGCGTAGGCGCCGCCGGACGCGTCGTACGCAACTGCCTGCATGTCATTGCGCATGCCGAGCGCCGCGAGCCGCGCGCAGAATTTCCCCGGGTCGGGCAATGGGTGGCGGCCATTGGCCCCGGTTTTCGGTCCCGACAGATCGTCGTCGAGATGCACAAAACGCGCGCCGGGAATGTGTGAGTGCGCGTAAGCGCGCCGGCCGGCTGCGGTGTCGGCGAGATCGTGCCGGCAATCGAACACGATCCAGTCCGGAGCGTCGCGGTGCGCGGCAAGTTCGGTGACGGAAACCAGGGTGGTGAACATCAGGATTGAGGATTGAGGATTGAGGAGTGAGCACTTCAGTGCGGTAAGCGGTTTGCGTGAATCTTCAATCCTGAATCGCGCCGCCCAACTCGCGCCGCATGAATTCATGGAAGTGCAGCATGCCGTCTTCCATCGGGGACTGGTAGGGACCGGCTTCGTCGATGCCCTGCCGGTACAGGGCGCGGCGGCCGTCGGTCATCCGCGCGCAGATTTCGGCGTCTTCAACCGCGGTTTCCGCGTATGCCGCCTGTCCGGCAGCGACGAATTCACGCTCGAAGAGCACGATATCCTCGGGATAATAGAACTCGATCACATTGCTGCAGGCTTCCGGGCCGCGCGGGACTATGCTGCTGACCACGAGCACGTGCGGATACCACTCGATCATGATATTGGGGTAATAGGTCAGCCAGATCGCCCCGTGCCGGGGTTGGCGGCCGCCGCCATAGCGCAGCACGGCGTCGTGCCATTTTTTATAGGCCGGAGTACCCGGGCGCGCCAGACTTTTCTTGACGCCGCACGTCTGCACGCTGAACCAGTCGCCGAATTCCCAGAGCAAATCATCGATGGACACGAAATTGCCCAGCCCCGAATGAAACGGCACGACATGATAGTCCTCGAGATAAACCTCGATAAAGGTTTTCCAGTTGCAGGCGTATTCCTCGATCTGCACGCGGTCAAGCATGTAGCCCGAGAAGTCGAGTTCACGTTCGACGCCGAGGCCGGCGAGGTCGCGCGCAACGTCGCGTTTGCTGTCGAAGAGCAGCCCATGCCAGTTCTGCAGCGGCGTGCGCGCAAGATCCAGACGCGGGTTGCCGGGGAAATGCGGCGCGCCGAGCAATCGGCCGTCGAGCCCATAGGTCCAGCGGTGGATCGGACAGATTATGGCATTGCGCGTGTTGCCGCGACCCTTCAGCAGGATGGCCTGGCGATGGCGGCAGACGTTGCTGATGAGTTCGACACCGCCGGCGCTGCGCACCAGCGCCTTCGCATTGTCCAGGCGTTCAAGCGCGTGGAAGTCGCCGACGCCGGGCACCAGCAGGTCGTGCCCGATATAACCCGGGCCGCGCTCAAACAGCACCCGCTGCTCAAGTTCGTACACCCGCGGATCAAAGTACCAGGAAACAGGAAGTTGCGTGTTGGTACGACTGAGCGCGCGTTGGCTGGCCAAGTCTGACATGCAGCGGGATCTCTAGGCAGAAAGTTGGAGAAATCGTAGTCGATGCTTTAAAAGCATTTATTAACAAGCCCTTATAAAGCGCACCCATTGTCCCTTGAATCCCCGAAAAAGGCAATCCGTTTGTTCGGTGCAAAGACAATATCTGTCTGTTTTTAAAATGTAATGTTTTTGCCTCCGCGCTGATTGCCGGCCTGGAATCGGGCGCGCGAAGGCGCTCGCACCGCCGTGTGACCCGGTCGCCGTGGCTCTTCCCCATACTACGCCTGTACTGCGCGCGCGACGCTCCATCGGCGTCCGCTTCAAGCGTTCAGCGCAGCGTCGAGATCGGGCATCAGACCGCTCGCACGCAAACGCGCGAAATCCGGGGGACGGTCTACATCCCATGACGGCGGCAGTTCGTGCCAGCGCCACTGCAACTGCGCAAGCCGCGCGCGCGTCGTCGCCAACACCTGATCGGTTCCCCAAGCGATATTGGTGAACAATCGCGGATTCCACCATTTGAGTCCGAGCAGCACGTAGCCGCCGTCTTCGGCGGGTATCAGCACCGCATCATGATGCGCGTCGAGCATTGCCGCGGCGTGGCGCAAATCAGCCGCCGTCAACGCGGGGCAATCGGTGCCGATGATGATTACGCGTGAGGTTGCGGCAAGCGCCGCTGCCGCCGCATGCTGCATGCGCGCGCCAAGATCGCCGTCGCACTGACTCACGGCGTCGATGCCGTGTCGTTGCGTGCATGCAGTCCATAGCGGGTCAAGCGCGGATGGCGTGCACCACAGTTCGACTGGTCCGATAGCGGCCTCGCGCGCGGTCGTGAGCGCGCGTTCGATCAGCATCTGCTGCAACGTCGCCGCGCGCTCGGCGCCGAGCAGCGGAATCAGACGCGTCTTGGTCGCGCCCGGCACCGGCGCGCGCGCGAAAACGACGATGCGCGTTTCAACTGCGCGGGCGGGCGCCGTCATAACGCAATGCAAGTTCAGCGGGATCAGCGCCGGTGAAATAGGCGAACCGCAGGCGCCACATCAGCACTATGGTGCGCCACACGCCGTGCTCCTCCCAGCGGCGTGCCGACGCCGTGATGCGATCAGGCAGGCATAACGGCGGACTCCCGATCCTGAGGCGCCTGGACAGCGCGACGTCTTCCATGAGCGCGATGTCCGGGAAGCCGT
>JAYWDM010000234.1:0-15032 GCA_043779885.1 Betaproteobacteria bacterium
GCCAAAGGCGACGAAGCAATCTCGTCACTCGTTGATTGCGAAAAATACGAGATTGCCGCGCTGACCGCCACGCTACGCTCGCGGCTGACGGCTCACCGCAATGACAGCATGATGTGCTTTTCAACAAACTGCTAGGCGTCGTTGCCCCTGCATTCGCGTGGTTCAGAGGCTTCGGCAAGCTCTTGCAATCGGAGGATACGCGCGAACGCAGGGCGAGCAATCGCTGACGGGCACGCGGGAAGAATTTGGCGCGCACATCCGTGATGAACATGTAAAATGGGAAAAAGTCGTCAAAGCGTCCGGCGCCAAGGTAGACTGGCGATAGCGCGCCTTGCTCCAACAATTAACTGCGATTTCCAAATATGAGTGATACCCACGCGGCGAACCGCCGCGAAGACCTGCGTTTGATTACCGGTCGCGGCCGCTATACCGCTGACATGAATCTGCCCGGCCAGTTGCATGCGTGTTTTCTGCGCTCCGACCGCGCGCACGCCGAAATTGTCGCGATCGACGCGAATCCCGCTCTCGCGCGGCCCGGCGTCGTGGCGGTGCTGACAGGCGCGGATGCGCTGGCGGCCAAATACACGCAGTTTCCCAACCTGATGTCGTTCACCGGGCGCAACGGGGCCGGCATACTGAAGCCCGATCGCCCGGTGCTGGCGACCGGCAAGGTGTGCTATGTGGGGGAAGTCATCGCCATGGTGGTGGCGGAGTCTGCATTGGCGGCGCAGGATGCGCTCGACGCCATCGAGATCGAGTATCGCGACCTGGGTGCGGTGGTTACGATGGCGGACGCGCTGGCGCCGGGGGCGCCGCAACTGCACGCGAACGTGCCCGGCAATCTGTGTTTCGAGTGGGAGACGGGCAACGCCGCCGCGGTCGAACAGGCGTTCGCCAGGGCGGCGCATATCACGCGCCTGAAAGTTCTCACCACGCGCGTCGCACCCAGCCCGATGGAACCGCGTGCATGCGTCGTCAGTTACACCGCGGCCAGCGACAGTTACGATATTTACACGCCGTCGCAGGGCATGGTCATGCTGCGCCGGCAATTCTCGACGCTGACCGGCGTGCCGGAAGACAGGCTGCGCGTGCATACGCACGATGTCGGCGGCAGTTTCGGCCAGAGGAGCGGTGTGTATCCCGAGCACGGCGCGCAGATGATCGCTGCGAAGCAGCTCGGGCGGCCGGTGAAGTGGGTGGGTTCGCGCGCCGAAGGATTCATGTCGGACGCGCATGGCCGCGGCATCGAGATCGCCGGCGAACTCGCGCTCGACCGCGACGGCGGCTTTCTCGCCGCGCGCTATGAGTTTTTGTGCGACATGGGTGCGTACTTGACGCCGACCGGTTCGATCAGCCATTTGCGCAATCCGGCAACGCTGATGACGGGCGTGTACCGGATACCCGCGCTCTACGGCAGCTTTAAAGTCGTGCTGACGAACACCGTGCCCATCGCGGCTTATCGCGGCGCGGGGCGGCCCGATATCGCTTACGCGGTCGAGCGTCTCGTCGACCGCGCGGCGGATGAACTCAAGATCGATCGCACCGGGTTGCGGCGGCGCAATTTCATTCCGCCCGACGCGTTTCCGTACAAGACGCCGACGGTGGGCGTGTACGAGCCATCCAACTTTGCGGGATGCCTCGACCAGGCGCTGGCCACGGCGGATTGGGCGGGCTTCGAACAGCGGCGCGCGGATGCGGTGAAACGCGGCAGGCTGCGCGGCATGGGTCTCTCGACCATCATCGAAGCAACCGGCGCCGGCGTGTTTCCGAAAGACCAGGTGGCGATCGAAGTCGACGCGCAAGGGCAACTCACCGTCTACACCGTGAGCATGTCGTCGGGCCAGGGGCACGAGACGACCTTCGCGGCGGTTGTTGCCGACACGCTGGGCGTGCCGCACGAGATGGTGACCTTGCGTGAATGCGACCCGGCCAGGGACCTCACGGGCAATCACACCGGCGGGTCGCGCTCCATGGTGGGCGCGGGCAGCGTGTGCAAGCTCGCCGCGCAAAAGATGATCGAGCAGGCAAAGCCGTTTGCCGCCGAGGAACTTGAACTGGAGCCGTCACAGGTCGACTACGGCGACGGCGCGTTTCGCGCGCGCGATGGCGACAAAACGATCAGTTTCGAGCAGTTGGCGAGGAAACTCGCGGGCCGCCATCCGCATCCGATGAACACGCTGGCCGAGGCGTCGGTGGGCTCGACGTGGCCGAACGGCTGCCATATCGCCGAAGTCGAAGTCGATCCGGAAACCGGCGTAACGCAGATTGCGTCCTACGTCGCGGTCGACGACAGCGGCACCGTGATCAATCACAGAATCGTCGAAGGCCAGGTGCATGGCGGCGTTGCGCAGGGCGCCGGGCAGATTTTCGGCGAAGAGGTTATTTACGACCGCGCCAGCGGCCAGTTGCTGACCGGCAGCTTCATGGATTACGGCATGCCGCGCGCCGGCATGCTGCGCGACATTCAGGTTGGCGATCATCCGTTGCCAAGCGCGCTTAATGCGCTCGGCGCGAAAGGTGTGGGAGAATCCGGCTGCACGGCTTCGCTGCCCGCGCTGGCAAACGCCATGACGGATGCATTGCGGCCCGCCGGAGTGGGGCACCTCGACATGCCTTACACGCCGAGCAAGGTGTGGCACGCCTTACAATCAGCAAAAGTCACTTAGAACGGGGACTCCGCATGTTTGAATTCAGTTACGTTAAAGCCAAATCCCTGCCGGACGCGAGTGCATTCGTAACGGCTCATCCCGATGCCAAGCTGATGTCGGGCGGCATGACGCTGATCCCGACACTGAAGCAACGGCTCGCGCGGCCGACTCATCTGGTCGATATCGGCGGGTTGCCCGAACTGGGCGGGATCGAAAGCAGGGACGGGCAACTGCTGATCGGTGCTGCGACCCAACACGCCGACGTGGCGTCTTCCGCAGTCGTGAAGAAGGCAATTCCCGCGCTGGCGGTGCTGGCGGAGCACATCGGCGACCCGCAGGTGCGTAACCGCGGAACACTGGGCGGATCGGTCGCCAACAACGATCCGGCGGCCGACTATCCCGCGGCGGTGCTGGGGCTCGATGCGATTATCGTCACCAATCGGCGCGAGATTGCGGCGGCGGATTTTTTTCAGGGCATGTTTGCCACTGCGCTTGAAGCCGGCGAGATCGTCGTGCGCTTGCGCTTTCCCATTCCGCGGCGCGCGGTTTACGAAAAATTTCCGCACCCGGCTTCCGGCTATGCGATGGCCGGCGTTTTTATTGCCGACGGTGCGGGGGGGCTGCGCGTCGCGGTCACCGGCGCCGCGTCTGGCGTGTTCAGGTGGCAGGAGGCCGAACTCGCTTTGACGAAAAAAATGAGTCCTGCCGCGCTCGAGGGGCTGGCGCTGGACGTGAGCGATATGAACGAAGACATCCACGCGACGCGCGAGTACCGCGCCAATCTCGTCAGGGTAATGACCAAACGCGCGGTGCAGAAATTAGCGGCCGCGTGAACCAGCCGATCTTCCCGAATCCCGAATCCTCGAATCCTGAATGTCACCCCATGACCAAAATAGAACTCACCGTTAACGGCATCAAACATGCGCGCGAAGTCGAAGATCGCGCCCTGCTCGTCGACGTTCTGCGCGATCAACTCGGACTCACTGGCACTCACGTCGGCTGCGACACCAGCCAATGCGGTTGCTGTACCGTGCATGTCAACGGCCGCGCGGTAAAGTCCTGCACCATGCTGGCGGTGCAGGCGAGCGGCGCCGAGGTGGTTACGATTGAAGGCATGAGCAAAAACGGCGCGCTGCATCCGGTGCAGCAGGCGTTTACGGATTGCCATGCGCTGCAATGCGGCTTCTGCACGCCGGGCATGATCATGGCGGTCGCCGCGCTGCTCAAGGACAATCCGCACCCGTCCGATGACGAAATTTATCACGGGCTCGAAGGCAACCTTTGCCGCTGCACGGGATATATCAATATCGTGAAGGCAGTGAAGCGCGGCGCCGAACTGATGAAATAAACGGGAGTTGCCGGATGGGCATTTCAACGCGGAATCCCGCTTCTCTCCGGTTCCTGCTCGGCGTGTCGGGTTGGTTGCTGGCGACCTGCGTGCTGGCAGCACCTCAAGCCGCGTGTAAATCCGCGCTCAACCATGCTTTCCCGGACCTCCTGAGCGGCACGCCGCGGTCGCTGTGCGACTACGCGGGGCAAGTGGTGCTGGTGGTGAATACCGCGAGCCAGTGCGGTTATACGCCGCAGTACGAAGGGCTGGAAGCGCTGTACAAGCGCTACCGCAAGCGCGGGCTGGTGGTGATCGGCTTTCCGTCGAACGACTTCGGCGGGCAGGAGCCCGGCACCAACCGGGAGGTCGCTGCGTTCTGCCAGATGAATTACGGCGTGAGTTTTCCGATGTTCGAAAAAAGCGCGGTGGCGGGCCCGCATGCCAATGCGTTTTATGCGGCGCTCGCGCAACGCGGCGGTGCGGCGCCGCGCTGGAACTTTCACAAATATCTCATCGACCGCGACGGCAGTCGCGTGCTGAGTTTCGACAGCAATACCACTCCTGCCGATCCGCAGCTCGCGCGCGAAATCGAAAGACTGCTCGCCGGGCAATCCACGGCGCGCTGATTTCGTGGCCTGCCCATATCGGGCATAATCTTTTCCTGCCGCTGTGGTTGCAATCCGGATCCGCGGCAATGCGGGTTTCCAGTTGCAGACGCGGGAGGCTGTCAGGATGAAAAGCGGCAAATCGGCGGACCAGCAGATTATCGATCTCGTGCGCGCGTCCGCGGCGGCGCGCGTAAAAGTTGCCGTCACGGACATCGACGGCGTTCTGCGCGGCAAGTACATCCACAAGGAGAAATTTCTGTCCGCCGTCGACAGCGGGTTCGGTTTTTGCAACGTCGTATTCGGCTGGGACATGGGCGACCAGTGCTACGACAATACGACGTGGACGGGGTGGCACACGGGTTTCCCTGACGCGCTGGCGAAGATCGATCTTGCCACCTACCGCCGCGTGCCGTGGGACGACCAGGTGCCGTTCTTTCTCGCTGATTTCGAGGACGGCAAGGGCGGCCCGTCGCCGGTATGCCCGCGGCAACTGCTAAAAAAAGTGCTCGCGCGCGGCGCGCAAAAGGGCTTCAAGGTGTTGGCCGGCGTCGAGTTCGAATGGTTCAACTTTCGCGAAACGCCGCAAAGCCTGGCGGCCAAGAATTACACGCAGCCGGAGACCATCTCCCCCGGCATGTTCGGTTATTCGCTGATACGCGCCGGCCAGAACCAGCCGTTCTTCAAGGCGCTGATGGAGGAAATGCCGCAGTTCGGCATTCCGATCGAGGGGCTGCACACGGAAACCGGTCCCGGCGTGTATGAAGCCGCCATTCTCTACTCGGATGCGCTGGAAGCGGCGGACCGCGCGGTGCTGTTCAAGACCGCGGCCAAGGAAATCGGCCATCGCTTCGGCATCATGCCGAGTTTCATGGCGAAGTGGAACGCGCAATATCCCGGCTGCAGCGGCCACGTGCATCAAAGCGTGTCCGACGGCAGGAACAATCTTTTTTTCGACGCGAAGTCTCCGCGCAAAATGAGCAAGCTCTTCGAGAGCTATCTCGCCGGGCAATTGCACTGCCTGCAGGACATCCAGGTGTTCTTCGCGCCGACCATCAACAGCTACAAGCGGCTCGTCGACGGTTTCTGGGCGCCGGTGAAGGCGACCTGGGGCATCGACAATCGCACGGCGAGCCTGCGGGTGATCGCCGGCTCCGCGAAATCGACGCGCATCGAGACGCGCTGCCCGGGCGCGGATGCCAATGCCTATCTGGCGGTCGCGGCGTGCGTTGCCGCCGGCCTGTATGGCATAGAAAAAGGCCTCAAGCTCACCACCGCGCCGCTCGAAGGCGACAGCGCCAAAGCGAGCCGCGTCCCGCGCCTGCCGCGCAATCTGATGGATGCAACGGCGAATCTGAAGAAGTCGAAGATCGCGCGCGAACTGTTCGGCGAGGAATTTGTCGACCATTTCGTCAAAACCCGCGAGTGGGAGTGGCGCCAGTTCCAGGATGCGGTAACGGACTGGGAACTGAAACGCTATTTTGAAATCATCTGAGCATGGCAATTCATCGATTCGCTTTTCCGACGGAAATCCATTTCGGTCCCGGCGCGCGGCGCGAAGTCGCGAATTACCTTGAAGCGCACGGCTGCCGGCGTCCGCTGATAGTCACCGACAAGGGCATCGCGGCGTTACCGCTGCTGGCTGAATTCAAATCCACTCTCGCCACGCTTGCAGTCGACGTCTTTGCCGGCGTGTGGGGCAATCCGGTCAAAGGCCAGGTCGATGCCGGTGTCGCGGCGTTCAGGCAGCACCATGCCGACTCGGTAATCGGGTTCGGCGGGGGCGCCGCACTCGACGTGGCGAAAGTCGTTGCGTTGATGTCGAACCATCCGGGGGATGTCCTCGAATATGCATGGGACCATCCGCAGGTGCGTGCGATCGAACGGGATTTGCCGTGTTTCGTTGCATTGCCGACGACTGCCGGCACCGGCAGCGAAGTCGGGCGCTCCAGCGTGATTTCGGACGATGCGACGCATATCAAGAAAATCATCTTCTCGTCCAGGCTGCTCGCGAAAGCGGTGTTCGCCGACCCCGAACTCACGCTCGGGCTGCCGCCGCACGTAACCGCGGCAACCGGCATGGATGCGCTCACGCATAACGTCGAGTCGTATATCGCCGCGGGTTACCATCCCATGTGCGACGGCATCGCGCTGGAAGGCGTGCGTATCGCCGCGCGCGCGCTGCCGGTCGCGGTGCGCGAACCGAACAATCTCAAGGCGCGTTCCGATATGCTGATGGCGTCGATGATGGGCGCGGTGGCGTTTCAGAAAGACCTCGGCGCAACCCACTCCTGCGCGCACGCGCTGGGCACGGTGGCCGACCTGCATCACGGGCTGGCCAACGGCATCATGATCGATTACGTGATGCGATTTAATCAGCCGGCGGAACTGGCGCGGTTCGCGATCATGGCCGGGGCCGTGGGCGTTGCGCGCGGATCGATGCAGGCAAGCGCGGACGCGTTTGTCGATTGGCTGACCGGGCTCAAGCGTGACGTGGGAATTCCGGCGAAACTCGGCGCGGTCAATGTGTTCAGACAGCATGTGCCACGACTGGTCGACGTCGCGGTCGACGATATTTGTCACAGGACCAATCCGCGCCCATGCACGCGCACGGATTTCGAGCAGCTTTTCAACGCGGCGTTATAGCGATGCAGGCACTCAAAATTGGCGTGTCGGCACGGCTTTTCCATCCCGATGCCGCGAGTACCGCCGTGCAGAGCAAGACGCTGCAATACCTCGAACAGTCGATGGCGCACTGGATCATGGCGCGTGACGTGCTGGTGTTCATGATTCCGTCGGTTGACCGCGACGGCCTTATTCATCGCAGCAATATTCGGCTTGCCGATTACGTGCGGCACCTCGACGGCCTGATCCTGCAGGGCGGCGCGGACCTCGCGCCCGAGTCCTACGGCGAACAGCCGCTCAGGCCCGAATGGGCGGGCGACCGCGTGCGCGACCGCTATGAACTCGAGGTATTGAACGAATTCATCGCCGCGGACAAGCCCGTGCTGGGAATCTGCCGCGGCGCGCAACTCATCAACGTGGCGTTTGGCGGCACGCTCTATCAGGACATCAACAGCCAGTTGCCCGGCACGCTCGAACATCGGGCGCAGCACACGTACGAGAAAAATTTCCACGCCATCAGCATCGAGCCGGAATCGGGGCTCGCCCGCCTGTACCCCGGCGTGCGCGGCGGCAAAGTCAATTCGATACATCACCAGTCGATCAGGACGCTCGGGCGTGAGCTGGTGATCGAAGCCTATGCGGACCCCGACCGCGTGATCGAGGCCATGCGCTGGCAGGGGCGCGGATATGTGTTCGGCGTGCAATGGCACCCGGAGTTTCTTGCGCCGGAAGACACGTCGGTGCTCAGTCCGATGCCGATCCTTGACGAATTTCTCACCGCCGTGCGTGAACGAACCTGCGCGCGCCCGAAAGCACCGCCATGCTGAAAATCCTCAATCCGGCCACCCGCGCGACGGTCGCCAAAGTACCCACGGATACCCCGGCGAGCATCAAAGAGAAGTACCGCAAGGCACGCGGTGCGCAGTCCGCGTGGGCGCAGGCGCCATCGACCGAGCGCATCGACGCCATGACTGCTTTTCGCGAGCAGATCCGCGCGCGCCGCGACGAACTCGCTAAAATTCTCACCAGCGAGGTCGGCAAGCCGATCACCCAGTCGCGCAACGAGTTGAACGGCGTGCTCGGCCGTATCGATTTTTTCGTCAACAACGCGGCCAGGGTTCTCAAGGAAGAAATCGTGTTCGCCGACCGCGGCGAAAAGCTCGAGGAAAAGATAACCTGGGAACCACTCGGCGTGGTCGCCAACATCTCGGCGTGGAATTATCCGTATTTCGTCGGCGCCAATGTGTTCGTGCCGGCGCTGCTCACCGGCAATGCAGTGCTGTACAAGCCATCCGAGTTCGCGACGCTGACGGGCCTCGAGATTGCCCGGATGCTGCATGCGTCGGGCGTGCCGCGGGAGGTGTTCATGCCCGTGATCGGCGGCGGCGAGGCCGGCGCCATGCTGGTGAAGCAGCCGGTCGACGGGATTTTTTTCACCGGTTCGTATGCGACCGGCAGCAAGATCGCTGCTGCGGCCGGCAAACGCATGGTCAAGGTGCAGCTGGAACTCGGCGGCAAGGACCCCGTTTACGTCTGCGACGACGTCGACATCAAAGCGGCTGCTGCGTCCATTGCCGACGGCGCGTTCTACAACACCGGCCAGAGCTGCTGCGCGGTCGAGCGCATTTACGTGCACGCGGACATTTACGCTGAATTCGTCGAGGCGTTTGTCGCGACGGTGCGCGGCTTCAAGGTCGGCGATCCGCGGGACGACGCGACCTATATCGGCCCGCTTGCGCGCAAAGCCCAACTTGCGGTGCTCGAACGCCAGGTTGCGGATGCGAAAAAGAAGGGCGCCCGGCTGCTGGTCGGCGGCCGGCCGCTTGCGCGCAAAGGGCATTATTTCGGGCCGACCGTGTTCACCGACGTTAACCACACGATGGAACTCATGCGCGAGGAGAGCTTTGGTCCGGTGATCGGCTTGCAGAAAGTGAAGGATGACGTTGAAGCCACGCAGTTCATGAACGACACCCGCTACGGGCTTACCGCTGGCGTTTACACGCGCGATCGCAGCCGGGCCGAAAAGATTCTCGCGCAATTAAAATCGGGCTCGGCGTACTGGAACTGCTGCGACCGCGTCAGTCCGCGCCTGCCATGGTCGGGAGTCGGTCATTCAGGCATCGGCTTGACGCTCTCGAGGTACGGAATACAGACGTTCATGCGCCCGAAGGCGTGGCATCTGCGTTCTGTCTGATGCGGCGCGACGCTACGCGGTATGCCGGGACAACCGCCGCGCGGATTGCGCGGCCCGGCTGCCGTATCGCAAACAGGAGCAAGCCATGGAATTGCTGACCGATCCGCAGGCCTGGATCGCACTCGCGACGCTAACCGCGCTGGAAATCGTGCTGGGTGTCGACAACATCATTTTTATCTCGATCCTGGTTGGGAGATTGCCCGCGCACCAGCGCGATCGGGCGCGCCTGATCGGACTGGGCCTGGCCATGGGGATGCGCATCCTGCTGCTGCTGTCATTGGCATGGATCATGACGCTGACGGAACCGCTGTTTACGGTGAGCTCTTTTGAGGTTTCGGGACGCGGCATTATCCTGATAGGCGGTGGTTTGTTCCTGCTGTGGAAGAGCGTGCATGAAATACACAATTCTCTGGAGGGGGTGGTGGAAGGGGGCGGCACGGTGGCGCAGGCGACTTTCGGCGCGGTGCTGGTGCAGATCGCGATACTCGATATAGTGTTCTCGCTCGACTCGGTGATCACCGCGGTCGGCATGGTCAGCGAGGTGCCGGTGATGGTCGTCGCCATCGTGATTGCGGTGCTGGTGATGATGTTCGCGGCGAAGGCCATCGGTGATTTCGTCGATCGCCATCCGACCATCAAGATGCTGGCGCTGTCGTTCCTGATCATGGTCGGCATGGCGCTGGTGGCGGAAGGTTTCGACTTTCACGTGCCGAAGGGCTACATCTACTTCGCGATGGCGTTCTCGGTCGCGGTCGAAATGCTCAATATCAGAATGCGCGCCCGCACGGTGAGCCGCGCGGAGCCGGTCAAGCTGCGCAAGAGCCTGATCGGCGACTGCTAACGTGGTCGGCGAACGCGCGATCAATAATCGGCGACGCGCCGCGCGCCGGTTCAACCCGGCTGCGCATGTGCCGTTCCTGTGTAATGGCGCGCGGGTCGGCTGGCTGCGCAAGGCGCATGCGCAGCGGCTGATGGCGTGGCCGGATATTTTCAGGCGCGATGCGGCCGGTGTGCGCATCGCCGGGTTTCTCGACAGTGCAGAGTCCCGCACTCATGCGCTCGGCGATGTTATCCGTGTGTTGCATAAGGAAGGTGCAATCACCGGTTGGCGCGATGAGCGCTACGCGGTCGTCACCGCGTTCGAAGCGCCGCCGCTGTTGCATATCGAGCGCGCCGCGGCGCGTTTCTTCGGCGTCACGACTTACGCCGCGCACGCCAACGGCTACTGCGGCAGTGACGTGGATTGCGGGATGTGGCTGGCGCGCCGGGCGGCAACGAAGCCGATCGATCCGGGTATGCTCGACAACCTGGTCGGCGGCGGCATGTCGGCCGGCATCGCGCCGTTGCAAACCATCATCCGGGAAGCGCGGGAAGAAGCAGGAGTGCCTGCTGCACTGGCAGGCGACGCAGTTGCCACCGGAACGCTAAGGCTGCTGCGTCAAGTGCCCGAAGGCGTGCAGTCGGAAATAATTTTCGTGTTTGAACTCGCATTGCCGCGCGAGTTTCAGCCGCATAACGAGGACGGCGAAGTCGCCGAATTCCGGTGCGTTTCGATTCCGGAAGTCATCGGGATGCTGCGCGGAGGCGCCGATTTCACGCTCGATTCGAGCCTGGTAATCATGCGCTTTCTCGAACGGCGGGATTATCCCGGGTTCATTCCTGACGAGTCTGAGTTGCGCTAACGAAATCTGGCCAGGCGGGTAAGAATACTGTTGGCAGAACGTAGCCCGGAAGGAGCGGGGCGCATTCCGGGTTCCCTCTGAGTACGTCATTCCGGCGTACGCCGGTATCAAGGGCATTTAGTCGCCCGGACACCGTCTTCGCGCCGGTGCGACGAACTCGATCAGTGCTTCGCGACCGTCACTTGCAGGCGCGCCCGACGAAGTTACGTGCGAGAATCGCCCGGCGCGCCGAAAAGGCGTAATTTGCGCTACAGTTACAGGGACGGATCGTGCAGACACCCGTTTGCGTTCAGCCTGACGGCTCACACACAGGATTTTTGACCTACCCGGACCATGACGCTCACCCTTTGCAACTACTGCGAGCACGGCAACCCTGCGGACGCCAAGTACTGCAATTCCTGCGGTGCGACGTTAACGCTCGCGCCGTGCCGGCGTTGCGGGGCGGTGAACGAGGTCACTTCGGCGACCTGTTACCAATGCCGCGGCAACCTGCAGGAGAGCGGCAAAGACCTGCTCGTGCCCGCATTGCTCGCCGCGGCGATCCCCCGGCCGTCGCTTCGCCAGCCCGCGCTGGCGATTGTCGGCACGGTGGTCGTCGCGATTATTGTCTTCATCGGCTACTTTGCCTACCGCCACCTTACGCTCGACAGCTTGTCGCCTTCCGCGGCAGTCAACACGGAAGCGAAAGGTCGCAGTGGCGCACTGCAGCCAGTGCCCTCTCAAGGCCCCGCCGCAACGCCAGCGGCTCCCGTGGCTGCGGCGCCGGCATCGGCAGGCCTGTCCGCCGTGACCACTCCGGCAGCGGCTACCCCGCAGCGGATCGAAGGGCGCGCGAGCCGTCAGCCCGCGGAACCTCCCGCGGCCGCCGCCATTGCGCCGCCTGCGGCATTGCTCCGGCCCGGCAACGTGGGCAAGGCGGGCGAACTGGCGCCGCCGCGCCTGGGGCCGTGCACGGAGAAGGTCGCCGCCCTCGGGCTGTGCACGCTCGCGCCGGTTGCGCGGCAAACAGCACAAGCAGCCGCCGCCGTTCCGGCGGCGGTCGCGCGTCCGCAGTCGAACAACGGCGAAAAGCCGTGCACAGAGGCGATCGCGGCCCTCGGGCTGTGCCCGCCAAAATCAAAATAGAGGAGGCAATCAAATGACCAGGCAACTCAGCACGGGGTTAATCGGCACGTTCGCAGCGGCCGCGCTATATCTGTACGCCGGGGCCGCCGCGGCTGCGGCCGAATACAAGATCGTGACGGCCAACGAAAAGGGCACGTATTTCGCGATTGGCGTCGATCTCGCCAAGTACGTCGCGCCCGATGCCGATATTGACCTCGAGGTCCTGCCCACCGCGGGTTCGGCCGCCAACATCAAACATCTGCGCTACGACCTGGGCGTCAAACTTGCGATCGTGCAGGCGGATGTTTACCAGGCTTTCGTGGACAGGGCGGCCGCGGGCAATGCCGAGGCGGGCACGATCATCCGCCCCTTGCGCGTGATTCTGCCGTTGTACAACACCGAGATTCACTACATCGTGAGGGCGGACTCGCCGCTGAATTACCTCCACGACATCAAGAGCGCGAAGATCAACGGCGGCGTGGTAGGCAGCGGCGCCGCGCTGATCACGCATACCCTGTACCGCATGATGTTCGGCGGGCCGGTTCCGGAAGCGAATGCGAGCTACCTGTCGAACGAGGAAGCGCTGGTCAAGCTGATCGGCGACAAATCGGTCGATGTCGTCGCCGTTGCCGCGGGGCAGCCGGCCCCGTTGATCGCCAACATGAAGCCCGAGGCGCAGAAGTTCATCAAGCTGCTGAAGTTCGATCCCAATCACCCGTCCAGCAAGCTTCCGCTGACGGTCTATTCCCACTCCATCATCAATGCGAGCAGCTATCCCAACCTGTTGCAGGAAAGCTTCACGACGGTCTCGGTGGGGGCATACCTCGTCACCTACGATTTCAACCTCGAGGGTACCGTCAGTCACCTGAGCAAATTCGCGCGCGCGCTGTGCCAGAATTTTCCCAAATTGCAGGCGGTGGGCCACCCCAAATGGAAGGAAGTCAACCTGTCGCTGCCCAAGCTGGGGCCCGGCTGGATCTACTACGCGCCCACGACCCGGGAAATCCGCGCCTGCCAGGCGAAGACGACGACGGGGGCCAGAGTGCCAACCAGGCCCGTCGGCAAACCATGCTCGGCGGAGGAGAAGATCCTCGGGTTCTGCAACTAAGGCTTACCACCTTCGATGGCGTTGTGTTGCGGTCGAAGCTGAGATTCAGCGTTGGATGCCCTTGCTTCCTTTTTGCGACCCTCGCCCTCCTGGCAAGGGAAGTCACGGCAAAGTGCAGTGGGTAATGATTGAAGGCACCTTCAAAACGATGGACATCAAAGGCTGGATGGGTAAGGTCTGCCAATGGACACGTATCTCGTGCTGTCCTTGATACCTGGCTGGTTTAAGAAGCCATGGATCGGGCACGTTCTCGCGTTCCCAGTCGTGCATACGACCTTCATACACGCATCTACCCCAAAGCGGCGGACCGACGGTCAGTCCCGCCGCTGACACCGCTCCGCGTAGACCGGCGTCCAACGCCAAGAAGAATTCTTCGGGCCGGCCGATCCTCACGCAGCCGTTGCCAAAACGGCTAGCATAGTCGGCGTCAAAATTCTCAGTGGTGCAGTAGATGAACAGGTCGGCGATCTTCGATGTAAGGGTCACAGCGCCTAGCCCTTGCGTCACGAATCCGCCTGGACCGATATGGATTCCTGGGCCCCGGAGAGGCGGCGGCAGCCGACTCCCTCCGTACACCTGCTGCCCTGAGGGGGACTGAAGCGTCAGTTCGCCTTCCGGCCCGTCCGTTCGACCTAAAATTAGGCAGTGTGGCCGACTACTTTTTGGATTTCGAGTACACGTCGGAAATCTTCTCGATTGCGCCGGAAAACAATCCGAAATGACCCGTGTTAGTCTTGCTGAATGTGCCGCGAACGGAAACGAGCTTGCCGTTGAGCGGCCGCCATTTTGCCAGTGCGCGTTTGTACCGAACGAGATCTTGCTCGTCCTCGCCTGGCCCATCGTAGAGTTCTAGCCAAACGCAGTCCTTTGAAGACGCAGCCTTGGGCACCATACAAAGTGAATTGCCCTCGAACCTGACAATAGCGTAGGCGCTCAAGAAAATAACTTTTCCGTCGTATCGGTCGGGGTTCGCAATCAGTTGGACAATCGACACGTGCTCGCCTATGTCTCGCTGAGGTAGATCGGCCGCGAGAGCACTGCCGATCGCCAACGCCGCAGTAATTCCGATAGTTCGCGCGCTCATCGGGTTGCCTACCGTAGAGTTAACCGGCGCGCGCAGCCTTCGCGCGTGTCCGCGTTGAACGCGCGTTAGGCGCGCGCCTGCCAGATTGCCGGGTCTCGTCTTGCGTGAAAGACCGCGAGTACGACAACACGTGTAGCCTCCGGGCGGAAAAATATTGAGTACGGGAAGCGGCGAGCCTGCGCGCATCGAATTTCGAGGTGCTTGGTGGGAAATCGTTCGGGATGATTTGATGTGAGGTCGATGACACGATTGATCTCCGACACAAACTGCATTCCCAGTCCTGCTTGTTGAAGATCGTACCACAGCGCCGCTGCATCAAACTCTGCCCGCGCAGCGCGCAGAAAGACGACCCTTAAGGTCATCGTTTCAGGCGTGCGGTGATAGAGGTCTTTATGTCTTCCCAGGGAACGACGTCATTGGGGTTAGCTGCGTAGTCCGCGAGACGGCGATCGAGTTCCGCGCGTTGGGCATCGGATAGAGATGTCGCAGCACTTTCCTCGGCAATGCTGTCCCAGAGGTCTTCCACGAGCGTTAAACGCTCCTCCACACTGAGCCGATCAATACCAAGTGACTTAAGTAAAGCGCCCATAGCGAGACTCCCTCAATTTGTGGATATTACCAAATTTGCGATGCCCCCGAAAATTAAGCGCAT
>JAYWDM010000235.1:0-5689 GCA_043779885.1 Betaproteobacteria bacterium
AGCGTGTCCCGCGCGGTGTCCTGCATCAGGTCCTGGCGCTGCGCGTAGCGCAGCTCATCGCGGATTTTCGGCACCGCAAAATCGTTCTCGGTCGTGCGCATCGCGCCGCGTTCAAGCGCGACGACCCTGTGGCCGGCCGCGGTAAGTTCTTTGGCGAGTATGCCGCCGGTCCAGCCGAGCCCCACGAGGACGACATCGACTTCCTTCAATCGGGTTGCCATGCTCGACTCCCTTCAGCTCATGTCCGCGATGCCGGCCGGCTCGCCCGGAAATTTCTTGTTCTTGTATTTGACGATGTTCTGCTGATTCACCTGGATCACGCCGGGAAAACCCAGCATCTTCCAGCCGGCCTTGTTCCGGTTGCCGCCGTAGATCGGGTCGGCGAACATGCCTTCGATCACCGTCTGATAGACGACGGAAAAAAACACCCGCGCCGGCGGTCCTTCCGCAAACACGATTTTTCCGTTGTCCAGATCCCGCAGCACGCCTTCGCGTTCGCTCTCCGCGATCTGGTCAAAAAGCCTGCCGAAAGTTTTCATGCAGTGCCGGTTGGTGGCGGCGATGCCGGCGCGGTACAGCGCGGCCGGCGTAAGCGGCAGCTGATAGCCCTGGCTGGGCACGCCGGGTTTCCACGGGCCCTGCATGTACAAGCGATCGCCCTTGCCCCAGCTGCCGGCAAGCGCACGGTCGATAAAAATGTTGAGGCCCAGGTCGGTGCCTTTGCCGGTCAGTTCGTCGGCGGGCACCATGTGATCGACCAGCGCCTCGACGAAAGCCGCCTCGTCGGGCGTGAAAAACGTGTAGCCCGCGACGGCCGCCGATGCAGCCGCGGGCTGCTGCGCATGCGCCGTCTGCGGCAGGCTGGCCGTCGCTGCCGCGGCGCCCCCGGCTACGGCGCTTTTAAGAAACTCGCGACGGCCGTATGCTTTGTCTTCCATGTGCTTCTCCCCTTTCAACGACCTGGTACGCATTGCAAAACGAGTGCAGCGCAGGCGACCCCGCCTGCGCCGGCCTCAATGCAGGCTATTCGCCTGCGCTACGACGTTACGGCTTGCGCTCCGCCGGCGTGCTGGCCGCGGGACCGATGCCATGAATCTGGATAATCGTGTCTTCGTCCTTGGCGCCGTCGTAATGGATTTTCTTGCCGTAGTGGGTGACCTGCGTGCCCGCGCGCATCGGCACCGTGTTGTTGGGGTCGAACACGTCACCCGTGCCCACCCACCACGTGCCCGACAGCACCACGATCAGGCGATCGTTCGGATGAAAATGCGGACGGCTCATGTTGCCCGCCTTCCATTTATTGCGGGTGATGTAGAGCCCGGGCTTGGTGGGGTCTCCGTACAGCACGGCAGACTCCGCGGTGCCCGCCGCATTGGGTACCCACTTGATGTCCTTGGGCTCGATAAACGACGCAATCGTCGGATCGATTTTACCGACGCTTTCGGTGGTCGCGCAGCCTGCTGCGGTCAAGGCCACCGCAAATGCAATGGTCAAACGGGTGACTAAGGTCATGGCTCCTCCTGGATGGTTGTTGTGCTTATGCATGCGCCATGCCTCGCTGATGGCGAAGTTCTGATCGGCGCGGGGCGTTTTCCGAAAAGATTACGCGCTTATCGCCGGTCTAGCAAGGCTGCGCATGCAGGGCTTGGAGTGCGTTTATGCTATACGTCGCTCATTACCGACGAAGGAGACCGCCATGCAACGCCGCTCTGCAACACACTGGCTGTGCGCCGGGCTGATGATCACCGCGGCGGGCGCCGCGATTGCGCAAATCGCGTATCCCAACCATGCGATCCGCCTCGTTGCTCCATCCTCGGCAGGCGGGCTGGGCGCGAGCAGTGAACAGGGGCCTGCGGAACGTGGAGCAGGGGCCCGCCTGCGGGATGCGACCGTGAAGCCGGCCGTAAGCGTATCGATTACGTCGGCCCCTTGCGCATCTCCGGGGTCAGATCCCGGGGGGATCCCTCTTCCACCCTGCGATGCGCCCCGCTTGCGGGATGAGAACGCCCGCGAGTCGACCGCGGCCGCCGTCTTCATCGCGCAAGCGTCGATACCGCGAGAGCAATACCCGGCCCGCGCGATCCGCCTCGTTGTTCCGTCCTCGGCAGGCGGCGGTTCCGATATCGTCGCGCGCATCGTCGCGCCCAGGCTCGCGGAGCGCCTCGGTCAGCAAGTCGTCGTCGATAACCGCCCGGGCGCGGGCACCATGATCGGCGGCGAGATCGTCGCCCGGGCGCCCGCCGATGGTTACACGCTCCTGATGGGAATCTCGACGCTTGCCACGAATCCGGTGATCTACCGGAAAATGCCGTACGACGCCCTGCGCGATTTCGCGCCTGTCACGCAGATCGCGGCGCTGCCCAACATTCTCGTCGTGCATCCGTCAGTGCCGGTAAAGACCGTCGGGGAACTGATCGCGTTCGCGCGCGCGCATCCCGGACAGTTGAGCTTCGGTTCGCCCGGCACCGGCACCAATCCGCACCTTGCAATCGAATTGTTCCGCAGCATGGCGCAAATCGACATGCTGCACGTCCCCTATAAAGGCTCGGCCCCAGCGATCATCGATCTGGTCGCCGGCCACATCTCGCTCATGGCCGCGACGGCGCTGACCGGCATTCCGCATGTTCGCAGCGGCCGCCTGCGCGCGCTCGCGGTCACCAGTACGCACCGCTCGGCCGCCGCGCCCGCGGTGCCGACCATCGCCGAGGTCGCGCTGCCCGGTTACGCTGCGGTGCAGTGGTACGGCGTGCTCGCACCGGCGCAAACGGCGAAAGACATCGTGTCGAAGCTGCATACGGAAATTGCGCGCATCCTGCAAGCACCGGACGTGAAAGAACGCTTGATCGGCGACGGCGCCGACCCGGTAGGCAATACGCCCGACGAATTCGCGCTCTTCATCAGGGAAGAAACCGGCAAGTGGGCGACTGTTGCACGCGCCGCGGGAATCAAACCCGAGTGAGCGGTAACACGGTGGCCGCAGTCGGTCGGCCTCCCGGCGCAACCCGGGCTCGCAGACTTCGCGCGCGCGATTGCCGCCTGTTTCATATTATTATCCCGGATCCCGCAGCGGCTCGCCACACGGCAAAGGAACGCTCTTCATGCGACTTGGTTACTTCACGATGCCCTTGCATCCGGCGCATCGCGCGCCCGCGCAAACCCTGCAGGAGGACCGCGAGGCCATCATCCTCGCCGACCAGCTGGGCTTCTACGACGCTTTCGTCGGCGAGCATCTCACCGAAAAGTCCGAAAACGTCACCAACAGCTTCATCTTTCTCGCCTCGGTGATCCACGCAACGAAGACGATCAAGCTCGCCACCGGCACCTCGAATCTTTCGCATACGCACCCGACGCTCATCGCGGCCCACGCTGCGATGTTCGACCATCTCGCACAGGGCCGCTTCATCTTCGGCATCAGCCCCGGCGCGCTCTCCTCGGACGCCGAAGCGCTCGGTATGCTGCAGGAGGACCGCAACAGGATATTTGCCGAAGCGATCGACGTGATCCTCGCCATCTGGGAGCGCGATGCGCCGTACAAGATCGATTTGCCGAACAACCGCTTTAAAGTCACCACCGAGAAGACGAGTGTCGCTGAAATCCAGCGCGGCACCATGTACAAACCGTTCCAGCAACCGCGGCCAGAAATCGTCGGCACGGTGGTGGCGCCCTTTTCCAAGGGCGTCATCGCGATGGGCGAGCGCGATTTCCATCCGCTGTCAGCGAACTTCCTGCTCGCGCAGTGGCTGCCCAGCCACTGGACTAATTACGTCGAAGGCAAGCGCCGCGCCGGAGTCACGGCGAAGGTCGCCGACTGGCGCGTCGCGCGCACGATCTTCGTTGCCGATGATGAAAAAGTTGCCCAGAATTACGGGCGGCGCGACGCCAACAGCCCCTACCGCTACTACTGGAACATGCTGCTCAGAAAAATGATGATTTCCAAACGCCACATCATTTTCAAGACGAGCGAAACGCAGGACGACCGTGAACTGACCGACGACTACATGGTCGACCGGCTGGTGCTGTGCGGCACCGTCAACAGCGTCGTCGATCAGATCCTGAAGCTGCGCGAAGCGATCGGCGACTTCGGCGAACTCGTTTACGCGGGCATGGACTGGGTCGATCCCGCGCTCGCCAGGCGCTCGATGGAACTGATGGCGACCGAAGTCATGCCGCGGGTGAATAAGGCGATAGGAGCGTGAAACGGCGCGTAGTGTCGCCGATTCCGTAATCCTCAACTAGCATTAACGACCGGGAGCCGAATTCATCATGACCCGCCGCTGGAGCGAGCAGCGCTGGCTGCTCGACAACACCATACGCGCGGTGGGCGTCGACTGGGACCAGCCGCGCACCATCAGCTACAACGCACCGTGCGGCCCGGAGGCAAACGCCGACTTCGCCGCTATCCGTGCGCGCGTGCAGAAATACGCCGACATCTCGCCCGCCTTCGAAGCGACCGCGCGGCGCCGCGAAGCAAAGGCGCGCGCGGCGGACGAGTCCGGCGAGAGCGTCACCGCGCGCCAGAATTACTTCATGGCGGCGATCCATTACGCGGCCGCGCAGTGGCCGCACGACGAGAACAACGGGCACAACGTGTCGCTCAACGCGCGCAAGCGCGATTGCTACCAGCGCTATGCGGCGCTCGCCGATCATCGTGTCGAAGCGGCGTGGGTGCCGTTTCAGGGCAAGGCACTGCCCGGCTGGCTGCATTTGCCGCCCGGCTACAGCGGCGGCCGCATTGCGGCAGTCTGGTCGATTCCGGGCATGGACGGTTTCAAGGAAGGCGGCGTTGCAATGTACGGCGACCGCTGGCTCACGCGCGGCATTGCCGTGCTGACGCTTGAAGGGCCCGGCCAGTACGAGAGCGCGGTGCTCGGCATCCACGTCAGCGTGCCGAACTGGATCGAAGCCGCGCGCGCGGTCGCCGACTGGATGACGACGCGTGTGGAAATCGATCCTATGCGCATGGGTGTCGCCGGCCAGAGCTTCGGCTCGTTCTTCGCCACTCTCGTCGCATCGCACGAGCCGCGCTTTCGCGCGTGCGCGGTGACCGCCACCTGCCTCGAACCCGGCTGCCACACGATTTTCGAGGAAGCCTCGCCGACGTTCAAGAAGCGTTTCATGTATATGGCCGGTTACACCGACGAAGACGAGTTTGACGGCTTCGCGCGATCGCTCACGTGGCGCGGGCATGCCGAAGACATCCGCGTGCCGTACCTGTGCGTCGCGGGCGAAGCGGACGAACTGTGCCCGCTCACGTACACCGAAGAGATGCTGGACGCAATGCAAACGCCGAAGCGGCTCGTGATCTATCAGGACTCGCGCCACTCCGTCGGCAACTGTCCCGCCGCCAATCTGGGGCCGGCGCCGGCGGTGCTCGTCGCCGACTGGATGCGGGCGCGGCTCGACGGCCAACCGTTCGCCAGCGAGCGCTGGTTCGTCGAGGCGAGCGGGCGCGTGGTAAAGACGCCTTACCAGGCGGCGCAGGCGTGACGCGAACGCGAATGTCCGCCAGGCAGTAAGCGGACCTTGCTTATCGCGCAGAATCGAAAACTCGTCCGGCACCCCTCGCTCAGACCGTCCCCGGTAGCGGGGAAAAGGAATAGCCCCCCTCACCCGTCACTGCTTTTTCCGCTCCCCGCCGCGATGCGCTCCTTCATTTCGCGCGCGGCCATCGTGTAACCGCCGTCGCCGC
>JAYWDM010000236.1:0-5686 GCA_043779885.1 Betaproteobacteria bacterium
GCACGAGCTGGGCCCGGAAGTAGTCGGCGAAGATCCGCTGTTCTCCGAGCGCATCTACGAAAAAATGTATAGCGGTGCGCGCGCCGAACCGGCGCTCGAACGCGGCGTGCCGCAGGTCGAACCGAGCCGCCGCAGCGGCGTGGTGATGGAAGCGATTGCCGGAATTGACATCGCCATCTGGGACGTCAAGGCGCAGGCGCTGGGGATTCCGGTGTATCAGGCGCTCGGGGCGGCGCGCAAAGTGGTGCGGGGTTATGCGAGCGGTGGCTGGGCGCCGGGGGACGAAGCCGAAGCCGAGTTGGGCGGCTACGCGGCGAAAGGGTTTTCCGCGGTAAAAATGCGCGTGGTGGGCCGGGATGGCTTTTCCATTGAGAATTGTGTGCGGCGTGTCCAGGCTGCACGGCGGGGAATCGGAGCACACGTTGAACTGATGGTCGATGCTCATGGTTCTTTGGAAGTGCCTGTGGCGATCAAACTGGCCAGGGCCCTGGAGCCATATGACATCGCCTGGTTCGAGGAGCCGGTGTCACAGGAAAACCATCGTGGCCAGGCGGAGGTCCGGCGCGCGACCACCATTCCCATCGCCTCCGGCGAACGCGAATTCACGCGCTACGGCTTTCAAAGCCTGCTTCACCACGACGCCCTCGACATTGCCCAGCCGGACGTGGCCCGCGCGGGAGGCTTTACGGAAATTCGTCGTATCGCCGCTTTGACGGCGGCGCGCGACATACGGCTCGCGCCCCATGCCTGGGGCAGCGGCATCCTGTTTGCTGCCAGCATTCATGTCGCCATGGCCGCGGCTAATTGTCACATTCTGGAAGTCAGCCAGGGATACATGCCCATGATGTGGGAACTCTTTAACGAGCCGTTCGACATCCGGCCGGATGGCACGGTGCACGCGCCGGACCGGCCGGGCCTGGGCTACACCTTGCGCGCGAATGCCCTCGAGCGCTTTAAATATGTTGAGGGTCCCGAGTTCAGGTTCTAAGGAGACTAACAGTTTGTCGAAAAACACCTCATGCTGTCATTGCGGTGAGCCGTCAGCCGCGAGCGTAGCGTGGCGGTCAGCGCGGCAATCCCGTATTTTGCGCAATCGACGAGTTGCGAGAGTGCTTCGTCGCCTTTGGCTCCTCGCAATGACAGTCTCCGCCGATTTTCAACAAACTGCTAATCGGCAAAACGAAATGTAACGACGGATGCCTGCTATTGGCCGCTGAGAAACTGTCGAGTAACCGTTTCAACCCGACAGGTCGCGGCGCCTTTTAATCAAGCGGGTACTCCGGATGCAGCGCGAGCGCAATGCGCAGCGCACAGGCCCCTGCGGAGTCGAACGACACGATGCGGCGAATCGGATGGCTCATTGGTTATTCTTCAGGACAGCGGTTTGATCGCGAACGGCTTGCGGCCATTTTGCAGACGCTGCCTGTCTTCCGGAAGTTCAGCCTGATGCAGTTCCGCCCAAGCTTCGACCAGCCATCGCTTTCGAGTGAGCAGCCGGCCAACGGGTGCCCTCCGCTTCCCGCGCATGAGCGCGCAGGAAGCGGGACGCAATACGCGGGCTAGAGAGACTTGATCATCACCTTGCGCCACTTGATGGGACCACCCGTCGCGCCTTTGACGCCGGCGCCGTATTGCAGCGTGACGAGCCCGCCGGCATGCTTGCTGTCCTGAGTATGGACGGTGACGACCCCGTTGAGTGAGATCGTCATTTGCGAGCCTTTGGCGTAAATCTCGTAGGTGTTCCACCTGCCTCCGGCCTTATTGACGATCGGTACCGGCACTGCGGCGACATCGACAATCGCGCCCGTGCCGTAACTCGGGTCGGGGCGTATGTCCCAGATATTCACTTCGTAGCAATTGACGGAGTTGATTTTATTGGGATCGGTACAACGTATGAAAACGCCGCTGTTGGTATCGGTTTCGGCCCAGAACTCGGCATAGAAAGCGAAATCGTTGTAGGCGTTCTTCGAGACGAGATGCCCGCCCTTGCCTTTGTCAGCGACGATCGCGCCGCCTTCCGCCCGCCAGTTGGCGTCACCGGCACGGTTCCAGTTTTCAAGTCCGTTTGAACCGTCAATCAGCGTGTTCCATCCGGCACCGGATGGCTGACCCGCACAGCCAAACAAAGTAAACGCGACAACCAGCAGCCCCGCGATAGTGACAGACAAGCGTTTCATGTTGATCCCCTCTGGCGTTGATTGCGATTAAGTTGATGCCAACGAACCGGATTCGGCAAGGCGGCGCAATGGTGTCCCTGTTCTCTGTCGGTTCGACCCGCGCCGTTTGACCTGCACGCACTTCCCTTCATGTGCCGCGCAAAGTATGGAACATCGCGTATCCGACCGTCAAGGCGCCGGCTTACCGGATCGAGGCGGAATACGCCCCTTTTTCGATTTGACTTCATGCCGTCAACGGCTCACGATTCATACGGGGAAAATACAATAATCAGGGGAGGAAATCATGCCGGATTTCATTCGCCGCGCATTGCGCATTGCGGTGCGGTTCGCGCTCTGGAGCGCCGTTGCAACAATGCCGGCGGCGGTCGCGCAGCCTGTATCGTCCGCGCCGCCGCGCGCCGTGCCCGCCGAACAGCGCGTGACGATGTTCCCCGGCACTAACGTCGTCAACCCGGCAGCCGCGCAGAAAGCCGGCGGCGTGCCGCAATTTCAGGTCGATCCCTACTGGCCGAAGCCGCTGCCGAACAACTGGATATTCGGCCAGGTGTCGGGCGTGGCGGTCGACAAGCGCGGCCATATCTGGATCGTCCAGCGTCCGCGCTCGCTTGCCGAGCGTGAAGTCGGCGCGCAGCAGAATCCGCCGTGGAGCAAATGCTGTTATGCGGCGCCGCCGGTGCTGGTGTTCGACGACGCGGGCAACCTGCTGCGGGCATGGGGCGGACCCGGCGCGGGTTACGAATGGCCGGAGGTCGAGCACGGAATATTCGTCGATGACAACGACTTCGTGTGGACGGCCGGCAGCGGCGGCAAGGACTCGCAGATCCTCAAATTCACGCTCGACGGACAATTCGTGCTGCAGATCGGCCGCAGCGGTCAATCGAAAGGGAGCAACGACACAGCGAATCTCGGCAGTCCGGCGGATCTGAATGTCGACGTTGCGGCGCAGGAGGTCTACGTCGCGGACGGCTATCGCAACCGGCGCATCATCGTGTTCGACGCACAGACCGGCGCCTACAAGCGGCACTGGGGCGCGTACGGCAAACCGCCCAGCGACGACAAGACCGCGGCGTACGATCCGGCGCAACCACCGTCCGCGCAATTCGGCAGGCCGGTGCACTGCGTGCGATTTTCCAACGACGGGCTGGTCTATGTCTGCGACCGCATCAACGACCGCGTGCAGATGTTCCGCAAGGACGGCACGTTCGTGGCGGAAGCCTTCTTCGAAAAGAACACGCGGCTGAACGGCTCGGTGTCGGAGCTCGTGTTCTCGCCCGACGCCGACCAGAAGTTCATTTACATGGCGGACGGCGTGAACAACGAATTGCGCATCATCGAACGCGCCACCCATGAGGTGTTGGCGCGCGTCGGCCGCCCCGGACGTTACGCCGGGCAGTTTCATGTCGTGCACAACATCGCGGTGGACCGGCAGGGCAACGTTTACACCACTGAAGTGAACACCGGGCAGCGCGTGCAGAAATTCCGCCGGCTCGATCCGCAGGACTAAGGCATCAGGACAGAAGCAAAACCCCAACCTCTCACCGCAGAGGACGCGGAGGACGCTGAGGTTCGCGGAGGAATATCATATAAGCCTTACTCTGCGTTCCCCTGCGTCCTCCGCGTTGAGCGCTTTATGCACTAGGCCGCTCGCGCGCCGCGTATCGCATGCCACAGTTTCGACGGCGTGAACGGCATATCGAGATGCTTGATGCCGAGCGGGCGCAGTGCGTCAACCGTGGCGTTGACGAGCGCGGGCAATGAACCGCTGCATCCGGATTCGCCGACGCCTTTCGCGCCGAGCGCGTTGGTCGGCGTCGGCACCGGATAATCATGCACCGCCATAGCACGCAACCAGCCGGCGCGCGGCATCACGTAATCCTGAAAGCTGCCCGTGAGCAGTTGCGCGGTGACGGCATCGTAGATCGCGTGCTCGCCGAAGACCTGGCCCGCGCCCTGTGCAACGCCGCCGTGCACCTGGCCTTCGACCAGCACGGGATTGATAACATTGCCCAGATCATCCACCGCCGTATAGCGCACGATCGTTGCTGCGCCCGTCTCGGGATCGATCTCGACTTCCGCGACGTGGCACCCGTTCGGATAGGTGGCGCCAAAGCTGCCTTCAGCGACGGTATCAAGCGGATGCGGCGTCACGCCCGCCAGCGCGCGCGCGAGTTCGGCGAAACCGAGCGAACGATCACCGGCATGAAATTTTCCTTCGCTGTAGCGCAATTCGGTCTCTGCAACCTTCAGCTTCGCCGCTGCGTGGGGACGCGCGAGCTCGATCAGTTTCTGGCCAAGCATGCGAAAGGCGCTCCCCGTGCCCAGCGCGCCGCGCGAGCCGCCGGTGCCGCTGCCCATCAACTCGGCGGCCGGCGGCCGCGGATAATAGCGGATCAGCGCTGCGTCAATGCCGAGCGCGGCGGCCACGATTTGCGGAAAAACGGTTTCATGCCCCTGGCCTGACGACTGCGTGACTGCATAGAGCGTCATGCCGCCCGCCGCATCAAATTCGACCGCGACCTGATCTTTGGGCGCGCTGCCGCCGCCACCCGCCTCGAGATAAGCGGCGATGCCGATGCCGCGCAGCTTGCCCGCTTGCTCGCTGGCGGTGCGCCGCGTCGCGAAGCCGTACCAGTCGGCGCGCTTCAGCGCATCCTTCATCACCGCCGAAAAATCTCCGGAGTCGTAAACGGTGCCGTTCGCCGTCGTGTACGGCATGGCGGAACGCGCAATGAAATTCCGGCGCCGCAGTTCGAGCGGGTCGAAGCCGTGTTCGTGCGCGGTGTAATCGACCAGCCGTTCGATGGCATACGCGATGTCGGGACGCCCCGCCCCCCGGTATGCGGATACGGGAGTGGCGTTGGTATACGCGAGCCGCGTGCGCGCATACATGGCGGGGATGCGGTAAACGCCGCCCATCGTGATCGTCAGGTTCTTGGTCGCGATGAAAGCCCCGAAAGCGGCGGCATAAGCCCCAAGGTCGGCGCGGTCATCAAAGCGGATCGCGAGCATGTTGCCATCGGCATCCAACGCCAGCTCGCCGGTGAGCGACAGCGCGCGGCCCTGAAAATCGCTCGTGAACATTTCGCTGCGCGTGCCGACCCATTTGACCGGGCGCGCGAGCTCTTTCGCGGCGAGCATCAGCGCGAAGTACTCCGGATAGGCGGCACCGCGCACGCCGAAGCTGCCGCCGACATCCTGCGTGACGATGTCGATCTTGTCTTTGGCAAGGCCGGTCACGCTGGCGATCTGCCCGCGCATGCCGCCGATGCCCTGCAGCGGCAGATGCAGCGTATAACTGCCGCTGGCAGCCGCGAAGGAAGCCACGCACGCGCGCGGTTCGAGCGAATTGCCAACCAGGCGCTGGCTTTCAACCGTCAGCCTGCTTACGTATTTCGCGCGCGCAAATGCGCCGGCAGCCGCCTGCTCGTCGCCAGACTCGTATTCGAACGCGAGATTGCCCGGCACCTCCGCGTGTAGCTGCGGCGCGCCAGCCGCGACCGCAGCGTCGA
>JAYWDM010000237.1:0-15022 GCA_043779885.1 Betaproteobacteria bacterium
GCATAGAACTGCAGGCGGCGGTGGATCCGGAAATCAGCGAGATCAAAGGCGACGAACGCAAAGTCAAGCAGATCCTGCTGAACCTGCTTTCCAACGCCGTAAAATTCACGCCGGAAGGCGGCCGCATCACCGTCGCCGCGCGACCGTTTGAAAGCATGGTGGAAGTCAGCGTGACCGACACCGGCATCGGCATCGCGCCCGAAGACTGCGAGGCGGTATTCGAGGAGTTCCGCCAGGTGGGCACCGACTACACGAAGAAAGCGGAAGGCACCGGGCTCGGCCTGGCGCTGACGCGGAAATTCGTCGAACTGCATGGCGGCAAAATCTGGGTGACGAGCGAGGTCGGCAAAGGCTCGACCTTCGCGTTCACGCTGCCCATCTCGGCAGCGCCGACGATAGTCGCGCATACACACTGATCAACCGGGGAACATAAATGGCCAATGAACTGATCCTGATCGTCGAGGACAATGAGAAAAACCGCAAGCTGGTGCGCGACATCCTGCAGTTCAAGGGCTACCAGTTGCTGGAGTCGGAAACGGCCGAGGAAGGCATCCAGCTTGCGCGCGACAACAAGCCGGCGCTGATCCTGATGGATTTCCATCTGCCGGGCATGAACGGCATCGACGCGTTCAAGGTCCTGCGCGCCGACCCGCTGACGAGTTCGATACCGATCCTCGCGGTGACCGCGTCCGCGATGACGGAAGACCGCAAGAAAATAATGGACGCGGGATTCGACGGCCTGCAGACCAAGCCGATCAACGTCAAGGAGTTTCTCGATACCGTCGCCGCAACGCTGAAAAAACACGCGGCGGGGGCCGCGTGAGCGACGCGCCCAAGAAAATCCTGGTTGTTGACGACACGCCGCTCAACGTCAAAATGCTCGCGGACCTGCTGACCTTCAAGGGTTATCAGGCCGTGACCGCGGCGTCTGGCGCCGAGGCGCTCCTGAAAATTGAAGCGGAGCGCCCCGATCTGGTACTGCTCGACGTCATGATGCCGGGCATGAACGGCTACGAGGTGTGCCAGAAAATCCGCGCCAACCCCGCCACCGGCGTGCTGCCGGTGGTGATGGTGACGGCCCTCGACCCGGGGCAGGAGCGCGTCAAGGGCATCGAAGCAGGCGCGGACGACTTTCTGTCGAAGCCGATCAACCAGCCGGAGCTGCTCGCGCGCGTGCGCTCGCTCCTGCGCGTGAAGGAACTGTGGGACACCGTGCAGTCGCAGGCGACACAACTCGCGGAATGGAACAAAACTCTGGAACAGCGCGTGCAGGACCAGGTGGCGCAGCTCGACCGGCTCGGGCGACTCAAGAATTTCTTTTCGCCGCAGGTCGCCGAATCGATCGTCAGCGGCGGCGGCGAAGACCTGCTGAAGACGCACCGCCGGGAAGTGGTGGTCGCTTTTCTCGACATGCGCGGCTTTACTGCTTTCACCGACAGCTCGGAACCGGAAGAGGTCATGGGCGTGCTCGCCGAGTACCACCGCGCGATGGGGCCGCTGATACTCGCGAACGAAGGCACGCTCGAACGCTTCGTCGGCGACGGCATGATGATATTCTTCAACGACCCGATCAAGGTCGAGAACCCGGCCCTGAATGCCGTCAAAATGGCGCTGGCAATGCAGGAGCAATTCGCACCGCTGCGCGCGGCGTGGAAAAAACGCGGCTATGAGCTCGACATGGGCATCGGCTTCGTGCAGGGCTACGCGACGCTCGGCGCCATCGGCTACGAAGGGCGCTGGGACTATGCGTGCATCGGCAGCGTCACCAACCTCGCCGCGCGGCTGTGCAACGAGGCAAAAGGCGGGCAGATACTCACCAACCAGAAAACCCTCGCCCGCATCGAGGACGCGGTGCAGTCCGAGCCCCTGGGCGACGCGGTGCTCAAAGGCATCACAAACGCTGTGGCGGTGTTCAATGTCACCGGCTTCAAACAATAATCCCCTCCTCCGCTTGCGGGGGAGGGTTAGGGCGGGGGCAGCACGCAGACGGGATGATGCAGTGACAACACGCCGACAATTTCTACTCGCCCTCCCCGCGCTCTGCGCCGTTTCCGCGCGCGCGCCAACGCCGGCCGCTAAACCCGGCGCGTCGCGATCAGGCGACATGAGGCTATCAAATGAATAATCGCCGCAGGCTGCTTGCTGCGCTGGGGGCCACCGCGCTCACGACGCCGCTGTCGACGTTCGCCCAGAAGCAGGCGACAAAAGTCCCGCACGTCGGCTACCTTTCGCAAGGGTCGGAGGCGAACCGCGGCGCTTTTCTCGGCGCATTCCGGGACGGGCTGCGCGATCTCGGCTGGATCGATGGCAAGAACATCGTCATCGACGTGCACTGGGCCCCCGCGTACGAATTTCCGCAGGTCGCGGCGTCACTGGTCAAACAAGACCCTGCCGTGATCATAGGCACCTGCATCCCCTCGACGCGCGCGGCGAAAAATGCGACCACGACGATACCGGTGGTCATGTCGGTGAACGGCGACCCGGTTGATGCCGGGCTGGTGGCGAGCCTTGCGCGTCCCGGCGCGAACGTCACCGGCACGTCGACCTTGTTCGAGGAACTCGTTCCGAAGTGGCTCGAAATCATAACCACGGCGGTGCCCAAAGCACGGACCGTCGCGATCATGGCGAACCCGGACAGCGTCGGCGAAGAATACTGGTGGACGCAGGTTCAGCAGGCAGCCAAGCTCGTTAGGGTAAACGTCATGCGCGCGCAAGCGTCGACGCCGGCCGAACTGGAGCGCGCCTTCTCGACCCTGAAGAAAAAGCATGTTGGCGCCTTCGTCATGATGACCGACGCCTATTGGGTGGGCCAGGTGCAGCGCATCGTCACGCTGGCGAACGTCCACGCGCTGCCCGGCATCTACGGCTTTCGCGAATTCACCGAAGCCGGCGGCCTCATGAGCTACGGACTGAGTTTCCGCGAATATTACAAGAACGTGGCGCGCTACGTCGACAAGGTGCTGCGGGGAACGAAACCGGCGGCGCTTCCGGTGGAGCAGCCGACGCGGATTGAATTCGCGATCAATCTTGGCACCGCGAAAGATCTCGGCGTAAAAATTCCGAATGCGCTGCTGGTGCGCGCGGACAGGGTGATCGAATAAGCGCCGCGCGCGTTCCTATTGCTTGCGTCTCGAGTCGCCGGAACGTGCGTCGAGCAGCTTGTCACTCGTCTCGCGCACGCGCGCGCTCATGCCATGCAGCAAGCCGAACGCAAGTTCGGGATAGCTCGCGATCAGTCCATGCAGCTTCAGCTTGTCGAGATACAGCAGGTGCGAGTCTTCCATCACATGCGCGGTGGCTGAGCGCGGCGAACCGTCGAGCGGCCCCATCTCGCCAAAACAGCCCCCTGGCTCCACGATACTCACATAATCCTTGATCTTCGGATCAGGCCGGATCGAAATGCCGATCTTGCCCGTGAGCACGATGTACATGCGGTCGCTGGGATCGTTGATCTCGAATACACGCTCACCCGTGAAGTAGGCTTCCTCCTCCATCTCCTCCACCACGACGCGCAGGTCGTCGGTCGCGACCTCCTTGAAGATCGGCGTGCGTTTGAGTATGACGATGCGATCGAAAAAATCAGCCATCCTGCCCTCTTGCGGGTGCTGCAGTAAGCGCGTGCTGCGCGCATTCACGCAGCCAGCGATCCAGATGTTGTTGGCACCATGCCAGTGCGTCCGCCGTCCCCTTGAAACTTGTCGCGCCCGGCACCGCGTCCACCACCGCAGTGCGATCACCCGCCACCATCAGCAACTGGCTGAGCTGCGCGCCAAGCTTGCTGTTGGCAACATTGGTCAAGGCCTCGCGCGCGCGCGCCACCTGCCGCTTGTCCTTGCTCTTCAATGCAGTGTAAACGATACGCATGCTGATGCTGTCGCCGAGGTTTTCCATGGCCAGCAATGCGACCTCCAGCGTCTGGGTGAAACGTTCGGCGAGCACCATTTTAAACAGCGTCGAGGCCTCATCGCCGCGCGTCGCATCGGTTTCCAGCGCGCGCAATGCCGCCGACAGGATCGCCGCGTCCCGCAACCTGCGTTCCGCAAATGCCTCGAACGGCGCGCGCGGAATACCCTGCCGCGACAAGTACGCCAGCACCGGCTGCTGCTGGCGCGGCGGCGCGCACGCATCGTTGAGCCATGCGAAAAGCCGCGCCGGCAGATCTTTTATGCATTCCTCGAGCACGCTCAACGCCGCGTCAACCACGCTCGGGTGGCGGTCCATCAACGCGTCAAGCGCCAGGCGCTCGCGCTCGGCCGCCGGCACCAGCCGGTAGCACCCGACGCAGGCGGCACGGATTTGCTGGTCCGGCGATTTCGCCAATCCCTCGAGCAATGCGAGCAATCGCGTGTCCGCTGGCAGCGCGCCGAACCGCAACGCGGCCAATGCCGACTTTTTGACTCCCGCGTCGGGGTGTTCGAGCAGTACGCACAACTGGGGCAGGAACGATTCCGGCATCCGCAGCTTCTGACCGAGGTGCAGCGCGGCGACCACGAACGGCGTGCGCGCATCCGCCAGCAGCGACTGCCAGCGCGCAACCGCCATCGCGCGCCGGTCTTCCAGTGCGTAACTGAATACGCCCAGTATGCCGCACGCGACCAGCCGCGGATTCTCCGACTGGAAACAGGGTTCAACCTGCGCCTGCATGCGCGGATCCTGCGCTTCGAAGCGCGTCGTGAGCACGGTGGCGCGCTCGTGCGCGTCGCCCAGCCCCCGTTGCGACTCCAGACGGTGCAGCAACTCTTCGGGCAGTTCGGGCCCGATCAGGCGGACCAGTTGATCGCACACCGGCGCGCTGGCGAGTTGCATGCGCTCCAGAATGATTTCCGGCGCCTTGTCCGGGAACGCGTTCGCCAGCATGCGCGCATAGGTAAGGCAAATCTGCTCGTCTTCGTGCTTCACGCCGTCGACCAGGCGCGCGAAAAGTTCCGGGTCGGCCGCGTTGCCCATCGAACCCAGGCCTTCGCTCGGCAGGAACAATCGTTCCTTCAGGGTCGACAGCAACGCCTCGACGTACGCGCGGTTGGTCTTGATGCTGAAATACAGGTACAGCGCACAGGCAATAATGCCGGCGGTCAGGTACGACCACGGCGCGTGCCACTTTTTCAGCAACTGCAGTACCAGGCCGACGAATATATAGCCGGCCGGCAGCACCAGCATCAGGGACAGCGCGCGCGCCCTGCCCTGCATGTAATCGGGCAGCGCATCGAACAGCAGCGAGCGCGATGGATTGCGGAACGACGGCAGCAGCACGCGACGGTTCACCGTGCTCACCAGCGCGCCGGGAACATTGAAAAAGGTGATCATGCCCGCAAAGCACATGAGGGTCGTTGACGGAAAGATGAGGTTGGCGACGCGCACCCCGAACAGATTGATGACCTTGCTCGAGAAGAATATCTGCACCAATACCGTCACCGCGCTCGACACGATGGTCAGCACGCCGAACAACACGCTCAGTTCCGCCTCGCTTTTGAAGTTCGCGTTGTATACCGCAAATGCCGCGAAACCCAGGCAGTTGAGCGCGACGACCATGAAAAATACCGCGAGCGACGAATACAACAGGAGCTTCGAGCGCCGCGCGAACTTGAGCCCCTGAGTGACCTGCTCGATGGTGCGCTTCAACCCGCCGCCGCGGCGACCGGGATGGAAAAACGGCGACACCCCGACGCTGCGGTGACGCGTGACCACGATTATGACCGCGGTCGCTGCAAGCCCGCTCCATACCAGCACCAGCCCCTGCACGCCGATATACGACGTCATCGTCAGAATAATCCCTCCCGCCACCTCACCCAGTTGCAGGCCCGCCATGGTCATCGGCAACAGCCGCTTGCTTTGCTCGTTGTCGAAATTGGCGCTGAAGTACAGCGATGCGTGCATGATGAGCAGCTCGGAACTGATTTCGAACAGCAGGTAATAGAGCGGATAGGCGACCGAGTTCACGTCCATCAGCATCAGGTACCAGTTGCCGACCAGCATCAAAGCGAGCGCGGAGAGGAGGATATAAAAGGTGCGCTCCGGCGCCAGACGGTCGGCATAGGCGGCGTAAACCGTGCTCACGCACGCCATCAATACCCCGAGACCGAGATACATTATGGGCAGGTACTGGATGCCAAATCGTTTCAGGAACAACGCGTCCGCGGTGCCGCGGCCGATGGCAAGGCCGGCGCTGATCACCAGAAACAGGCAAAAGAAATAGCCGAGCCTGGGCCACTCCGTGCTTTTTACCTGCAGTACCTGAGCCATACCGGGTGATTTTGAATATTGTTCTCTTACGGGAGGAAAATTCTTGAGTGGGGATTATCCACACTCGCATGTAGGATTACAACAGATTGCCCGGCAGCATAACGTTAAAATAAAGCCCGTTTGCCATGCCATTTGGATAATTTCAGCCGGATACGCAGCTTGCCGCCCGCTGCATCCTGTGTAGTATCATTTCCCTCCATCCCCCCGGTCCACGCAGGATTTTCCGCCCATGAAACCGTTCGACTGGCAGTTCCCCTATCCCTCGCAGCGCATGCCCATCCTTGCGCGCAATTGTGTCGCCACTTCGCAGCCGCTCGCCGCGCAGGCCGGCCTGCGCATGCTGATGAAAGGCGGCAGCGCGGTCGACGCGGTGCTGGCGACAGCGATTGCTCTGACCGTGCTCGAGCCAACCAGCAATGGCATCGGCTCCGACGCGTTCGCCATTTTGTGGGACGGCAAAAAGCTGCAGGGCCTCAACGCCTCCGGGCGTTCGCCCGCCGCGTGGACACCCGCTCGCTTCAAGGGTCTGGACGCCATGCCGCAGCGCGGCTGGGATGCCGTGACGGTGCCCGGCGCCGTTGCGGCCTGGGTCGAGCTGTCGGGCAAGTACGGCAAGCTGCCGTTCGCGGATTTGTTCGAGCCGGCAATCAAATATGCGGCCGACGGCTTCATGGTGTCGCCGACCATCGCGCGGCTGTGGGACAAGCAGGTGCCGGAACTTAAATCGCTGCCGGGTTTTGCGGACGCGTTCATGCCCAAAGGCCGCGCGCCTCTGCCGGGCGAATCCTTCGTGTTTCCCGATCAGGCGCGCACCTTGCAGCGCATCGCTGAAACGAAGGGCGAAGCATTCTACCGGGGCGAACTCGCCGAAAAAATCGCCGCGCATGCCAGTCAACATGGCGGCGCGATGACGCTCGACGATCTCGCGGCGCACCGGGTCGACTGGGTCGAGCCTGTCGGCCAGAACTACCGTGGCTACACGCTGCACGAGATTCCGCCCAACGGCCAGGGCATAGGCGCGCTGATTTCGCTCGGCATCCTCGAAAACGTCACCATGGCGGACCTGCCCGTCGATTCGGCCGACAGCCTGCACGTGCAGATCGAGGCGATGAAGCTGGCGTTTGCCGACATCTACGAATACGTGTCCGATCCGGCGACGATGCGCGTCACACCGGCGCAAATGCTCGACCGCGCCTACCTGAAAAGCCGCGCGAAGCTGATTGATATGAAGAAAGCACAGAACCCCGGGTTCGGCACGCCACCCGCCGGCGGCACCGTGTATCTGACCGCGGCCGACGCCTCGGGCATGATGGTGTCCTACATTCAATCCAACTATGCGGGCTTCGGCTCTGGCATCGTCGTCGGCGGCACCGGCATCAGCATGCAGAACCGCGGCTATGGTTTTGTGCTGAAACCCGGCCACGCGAATGAAGTAGGCCCGCGCAAGCGCCCGTTCCAGACGATCATTCCGGCGTTCGTGACGAAGGACGGCCTGCCGGTAATGAGCTTTGGCCTGATGGGCGGCTCCATGCAGGCGCAGGGCCACTCGCAAGTCATGGTGCGCTTCGCCGATTACAGGCAGAACCCGCAGGCCGCGGCGGACGCCCCGCGCTGGCGCATCGACGATGGACTCAGGTTCGCGATAGAGCCGGGCGTGGGCGCCGACGTAATCGCGGACCTCAGGCGCCGCGGCCACGATATTACCCAGGCCGATCACTGGAGCACCGACTTTGGCCGCGCGCAGCTGATTTACAAAATGGATGACGGCTATCTGGCTGCGTCCGAGCGCCGCACCGACGGGCAGGCCGTGGGGTTTTAGGGTGAAGGGTGAAGGGTGAAGGGTGAAAAATGTCGGAACATAAAGCCAATGTAATCTGGGCGCGCAACGGCGCCGACTTCGGCTACAAGACTTATCCGCGCGACCACGTCTGGCGCTTCGACAACGGCGTCGAAGTACCCGCCTCGGCCGCGCCCGCTTATCTCGGCAATCCGCAGCGCGTCGATCCGGAAGCGGCGTTCGTCGCCGCGCTGTCGAGCTGTCATATGCTGACGTTTCTTGCGCTCGCTTCCAACAAGGGGTTCGTCGTCGACAGCTACGAAGATGCCGCGGTTGGACACCTGGAGAAAAACGCCAACGGCAAAATGGCGGTTACGCGCGTTGAACTGCACCCGAAAATCGTTTACAGCGGCGCGCAGCAGCCGGCCGCGGCCGACCTCGACTGGCTGCACGAGAAGGCGCACAAGGAATGCTTTATCGCCAACTCGGTAACGACCGCGATCAAAGTCGTCGCGACTTGATGCCCGTGGTCACGGGCGGTCCGCGGCAACCCGTAGCCCGGAAGGAGCGCAGTGCATTCCGGGTTTCCTTGCCCGTCACGATCCAGCCCCGGATTTCATTTCATTCATCCAGGCTGCCGGTGTGTACCCGCGGTGCTAGAATCACGAGTCGATTTGACCCGCTAACCGCCTTCCGGAGACCCCATGCCACTCGCACAACTGTATATTGCCGCCGGCCGCGATGACGCCATGAAGAAAATACTGATCGAAAAAGTCACGCAGGCGTTCGTCGACGCGCTCGGCGTCAAACCAGAATCCGTCTGGATTACCGTCCAGGACGTGCCCAAGACCGCGTGGGGCGTCGGCGGCAAGACGCTCGCCGAACGCGGCTAACGCGGGACTGGCATGGCACAGCGCCGGATGTCGCTCGCCATCAGCGCCGCCAGCATGCGGCCGACGGTCATCGGCCGCAGCCATGCGGTCGCCTGCGGCCATTATCTCGGCGCGCTCGCCGCCATGCGCGTGCTCGACGCCGGCGGCAACGCAGTCGATGCCGGCGTCACCGCGGCAATGGCGCTTGCGGTGCTGCAACCCGACATCGTGAGTTTTGCCGGCGTTGCGCCAACGCTGATTTACCTCGAAAAAGAAGGCCGCGTAATTTCGCTTGCCGGCCTGGGTTACTGGCCGGCCGCGACCGACTTCAACCGCCTGCTTGCGGCGGGTGACGGCAAGTCGGTACCCGAAGGCCTGCTGCGCACGGTCATGCCGGCGGCGCCCGCCACCCACATCGAAGCGCTGCGCCGCTACGGCACGATTTCGTTTGAAGCAGCCGCGACACCCGCGATGGAACTTGCGCGCGACGGCTTCGGCGTCTACCCGTTTCTCGCCAATAATCTGCACGGCGCGCAGGACCAGTACCGGCGCTGGCCGGAGAGCGCGCGAATTTATCTGCCGGGGGACAAGCCGCCGCGTTTTGGCGAACTGTTCCGGCAGCAGGATCTCGGACGCAGCATCGCGGGCATGATCGAGGCTGAGCGTGCCGCGCGGGGCGACCGCGACAAAAAACTGCGCGCGGCGCACGATTTCTTCTACCGCGGCCCGATCGCCGCCGCGGTCGCCGACTATCATG
The DNA here is from genome assembly GCA_043779885.1 of Betaproteobacteria bacterium. GTDB lineage: Bacteria > Pseudomonadota > Gammaproteobacteria > Burkholderiales > SG8-41 > PALSA-1004. The sequence goes on from JAYWDM010000237.1 coordinate 9,647, forward strand.
CGAAAAACGACGGCTTCGTCACCGCCACCGACCTGGCCGGCTTCGCGGTGCCCGTCGAAGACAGCATCAGCATCAACTACCGCGGTTACGAAGTGCATTCATGCGACGTGTGGTGCCAGGGCATCGCGCTGCTCGAAGCGCTGAAGATCATCGACGGCTGCGATCCCGGCAAACTCGGCCACAATTCCCCGGCTTACGTACACACTGTCACTGAGGCACTGAATCTCGCGTTCGGCGACCGTGAAGCGTACGTCGGCGATCCGAAATTCGTCAAAGTGCCGACCGCGGCGCTGCTGTCCGATGCGTATGCCGCGCGCCAGCGTGCACGCATCGATCCGCTGCATGCGTTGGGCAGGATGCCCGCGCCGGGCAATCCTGAAAACACCCCGGCGACCGCCGGCAGCCATGCGCCCGTTTACGCGGCCGCGCGCGGCAAGACCGGCATGGCGCCCGACACCATCTACGCGGCGGTCATGGACCGCCACGGCAACGCGTATTCGGCGACGCTCTCCGATACGACGTACGATGCGCCGGTCATTCCCGGCACCGGCATGGTCATGTCGTCGCGCGGCCAGCAATCGCGGCTCACGGCCGGTCATCCCGCCCGGGTTGCGCCGGGCAAACGCCCGCGTCTTACGCCGAGCCCGGCGCTGGCGATGAAAGACGGCAAGCCGTTCATGTGCTTCGGCACGCCCGGCGGCGACGTGCAGTCGCAGTCGATGCTGCAGGTGTTCCTGAACGTCACCCAGTTCGGCATGCAGGTGCAGCAGGCGGTCGAGGCGCAGCGCTTCTCAAGCGCGAATTTCCCGAACTCCTTCGCGCCGCACGATTACTTTCCGGGGCGGCTGTGCATCGAGGAAGACATGCCCAACGGCGTGATCGAGGAGATGCGCCAACGCGGCCACGATGTGCAGGTGCTGCCGCGCCTGCCGGCGCAGAGCGGCGCGGTATGCGCCGTCATGCGCGATCCGCACACCGGATTGAAGCACGCCGGCGCCGACCCGCGCCGCGAAGCCTACGCGCTGGCCTGGTAATTCCGTTACGCAACCTGCCCGCGCCGTGCGCGCAATCCGGCCAGATGCAGGCGTTTCGATTCGTCGAAGACGGCCTGAAATATTTTATGTACCATCGTTGGATTGAGCCCGGCGCGCACTGCCCATGATTCGCGCTGCGCGAATATTTTTTTGCGATGCTGCGGAACGGCAACGCTGCCGCGGTCAGGCTTGAAAGCAAGCGCGGCGAGCGCGTATCGACGGCGCGTCACGAGCAGCCGGATCAACTCGCGATCGATGGCGTTGACGGCGCCGCGAATATCGGTGAGATTGCGGCAGGCACGGGCGGATTTCATGGCTTTCCTTTCAAATAGCAAAGTGTATCCCCTTTACCGCGGCGGCAGCGCACGCGCGGGCTTGCCGGCTTTCCTGCTGGCTATCGTCAGCGTGCCGTGTAGTTCATGGGCACATGCCCAGAGCGGGACCACGGTTTCAGGCCCGGCCTATCCGGGCAAGCCGATACGCATGATCGTACCGTGGCCGGCGGGCGGCACCACCGACATACTCGCCCGCATCGTCGGCCAGAAACTTGCTGAAAACCTGGGACAGCCGGTCGTCATCGACAATCGCGGCGGCGCCGGCGGCCGGACGCGAGCAGTGAACAGGGCCCCGCTTGCGGGATGTGAACGTCCGCGAGTCGGAAGACGCGCCGTCGATTCGCGTCCGCGGCGCACGTCTCCGGGGTCGCATCCCCTAAAGGGGTCCCCTGCTCCGCCCTCGACGGCGTATCGGCTCGGAGGCTGCGGTGAGATCGCCCGCCGACGGCTATGTTCTGCTCTTCGGTTCGATGAGCACGCACACGATGAACCAGTTCCTGTACAGCAAGATGGCGTACGACCCCGTCAACGATGTGGCGCCGGTCTCGCTCATCGCCAACGTTGCCAGCGTGCTGGTGGCGCATCCGTCGTTGCCGGTGAAGAATATCGCGGAACTGGTCGCGCTCGCCAGGGCGCGTCCCGGGCAACTCAACTTCGCTTCCGGCAGCAGCGTGTATCAACTGTGCGGCGAGTTGCTCAAAATGACCGCGAAGATCAGCGTCACTCACGTGCCCTATAAAGGCGGCAGTCAGGCGATCACCGATGTCATCGGCGGCCAGATCGATCTGCTCTTTACCGGCGCACCGGTCACGCTGCCGCATATCAAGTCCGGCAAGTTGAAAGTGCTGGCCGTCACCAACTCCAAACGCGCCGCCGTGCTGCCCGGCGTGCCAACCATAGGCGAAACCCTGCCGGGCTACGCGTTCAACAACTGGTACGGGATGATGGCGCCCGCGGGCACTCCGCGGCCGGTGATCGACCGCCTGAACGCCGAGGTTGCGCGCCTCCTGGGCCAGCCGGAGATGCGCGACAAATTCATGACGCTCGGCGCCGAGCCCACGCCCGGCACACCGGAACAGTTCGGCGCCGTCATCAGGGCCGATGCCGAAACGTCAGGCCGTATCATCAAGGCCGCTGGCGTGCGCGCCGATTAGCGCGCTGCGCGTGTTGCCTTCAGTCCAGGCGCGCGCCGGCGCGGCGCACGACTTCACCCCAGCGCGCCTGCTCTTTCGCCATATAAGCGGCGAACGGCTCGGCCGGCATCAGCGATATCTCCAGGCCGAGCCCTTTGATGCGTTCGGCGATGTCGGCCTGCTGCACAATGCGCGTGATCTCGGCGGACAGTTTCGTCACGACGTCGGGCGGCAGTCCTGCCGGCCCGGCAAAGCCTATCCAGGAGATGACTTCGTAGCCCTTGATGCCCGCCTCATCGATGGTCGGCACCTCCGGAATCTGCGGCAGCCGCGCGAGCGTGGTGACGCCAAGCGCGCGCAGGCGTCCCGCCTTGATCTGCGGAATCGCCGCGGCCGCAACGATGAACATGACCGGTACCTGGCCGCCGATCACGTCCGCCTGCGCCTGCGCCGCCGCCTTGTACGGGATGTGCGTCAGGTTGATGCCGGTCTGCGACTTGAGCAACTCGGTGGCGAGGTGCGCCGGACTGCCGTTGCTCGGCGACGCGTAGTTGATTTCGCCCGGACGGCCTTTCGCGAACGCGACCAGCTCCGCAACACTCTTGACCGGCAACGAAGGATGCACGGTGAGTATGAATGGCGCGAATGCCACGCGCAGCACCGGTTTGAAATCTTTCAACGTGTCGAACGGCAGTTTGCTGTAGAGGCTCGCATTCACGACGTGGTTCGCCGCGATCATGATCAGCGTATAGCCGTCCGGCGCAGCCTTCGCCACCGCCGCCGAGGCCGGAATGCCATTAGCGCCCGGTTGATTGTCGACCACCACCTGCTGCCCGACGTTGTCGCTCATTTTCTGCGCAATGAGCCGGGTGAGCGCATCGGTTGCGCTGCCGGTTCCATACGGGACGATGACACGGATGGCTTTGGCCGGATACGGCTGGGCCGCGGCAACGCACGACGCGCAGGCCAGCAGCGCGCCCGCCGCGGCCCGGTAACCAAGTGATCGGTGATCAGTACGATGCATTTTTTTCTCCCTGATAGTTCTTGCGATGATCACGCACCGGTGAATTCCATCATCGCATCGGTGAGCCAGTCCCACAAATACGCCGCAACGCTGCGCTCGACCAGCACGCGGTAGCTCGTCCGGTCGTCGGTCTGATACAACGCAATTCGCACGCGGGCGAGCGCGGTCAGCGCACAGTCACCGGGCGCGAACACGCGCGGATGCAGGTCGATCGCGCAACCCTTGCGCAGAATATCCTGCGCGTGCGGCCCCGCCAGTTCGAAGCCGGCGCGCAGATCGCTGACATCGACCGCCGACAAGGCGTTGCCAACCAGCGCCTGCATCAGCGGCATCGCCGCCGCGGGCGGCGCAACGATCAGCCATTGATCGGGACCGAACCACCATGCGACGCGCTCCGCGCCCGTCGCAACTTTGCCCGGCGTCAGCGGCAATTTGAGCGCAAGCTCGCGTTCGGCGGCGCCCAGCGCCGCGGCGTCCGCCGGATCGAGCCTGAGATCGATCATTGCAGAAGCGGGCAGTTCGCGCAGCATGACGACCGCGGCGTCACCGTGCGTGCGCAGCGCGTTGATCGCGCCGCCAAGCGCGGTTCGCGCAATGAGGGCGTCAGCCATGCAGGCGCTCGCCTATGAGGTCATAGAAACGCGGTGCTGCGATGCGCGCGCTGACGGCACGGCCATGCACGACGACCGCCACTTGTTCGTGCATGCGATTGCGCCCGTTGTCGATCAGCGCCAGCGCGATCGAACGCCCCAGCGTCGGACTCATGTAGCTCGATGTCACATGACCTGTCATCGGCACCGGCGGTTGCTTCAAGCGCGCCGCATCCGCGTCTGCGATGACCTGACTGCCCTCGACCAGCACCGTCTGGGCGTCGTCAGTCAGCAGCCCCACCAGTTGTTTGCGGCCGTCGCGCGCGCTGTCGCTGCGGGCGAGCCCGCGCTTGCCCAGAAAATCATGCTTGGTTTTGCTCACGACCCAGCTCATGCCCAGGTCAAACGGCGTCACCGTGCCGTCGGTATCGTGGCCGACGACGATAAAACCCTTCTCCGCGCGCAGCACGTGCAGCGCTTCCGTGCCGAGCGGCGTGATGCCATGCACGGCGCCCTCCTGCATCAGGAGTTCCCACATTGCGAGTCCGTAGCGCGCCGGCACGTTGATCTCGTACGACATTTCGCCGGTGAAACTCACGCGCGCGATGCGCACTGGCACGCCGGCAAGCGTCCCTGTGCGCATCGCCATGTGCGGAAACCGCGCAGGGGTGAGATCGATGTCACCCGCCAGCCGCTGCAGCAGCGCGCGTGCCTGCGGGCCTGCCACGCACAGCGTCGCCCAGTTCGCGGTCACCGGCGTCACGTACACCTGCCAGTCCAGCCATTCGCATTGCAGCCATTCTTCGAGCCAGTTCGCGACCCCGTCGGCGCCGCCCGATGTGGTCGTCATCAGGTAATGATGTTCGCCAAGCCGCGCGGTCACGCCGTCGTCGAACACCATGCCGTCTTCGCGCAGCATCAGCCCGTAGCGGCACGCGCCGACCGCGAGATCGTCCCACGCATTCGTATACACCATGTTGAGCAGATTCAAGGCATCACGCCCGTGGATTTCGATCTTGCCGAGCGTCGACGCGTCGAGCAGTCCAACGCCGGTGCGCACTGCCTGGCACTCGCGCGCGACTGCGGCATGCATGTCTTCGCCTGCCCGCGGGTAGTATTGCGGTCGCCGCCACAAGCCGACCGGCTCGAATACGGCGCCATGCGCCGCGTGCCAGTCAGTGACGGGCGTCTTGCGCACGGGCTCGAAAAGTTCGCCGATTTCGCGCCCCGCCAGCGCGCCCAGCGTGACCGGCATGTAAG
>JAYWDM010000238.1:0-5658 GCA_043779885.1 Betaproteobacteria bacterium
CTGGCGGAGCGTTTGCCCGCGGCGCGGGTTGTTACCGTTTCGGGCGGCCACGATTGGGCGACCTGGATGCGCTTGTGGCAGCACTTGCTGGATCAGGACTTGTTTTCCGGCAATGAAAAAAAGCGGCTTCCCGTCGCCGGGAAGCAAAAACGGCCACCGGCAGCGCGGGCGACGCGCCTGCATCGTTCCAATTGCAGGCGCGTCGCCTGCGCTACGAAGACCTGATTGCCATGGCGCTGAATCACTCTCCGACCAACGTGCGTCGCCGCTGGCGCCCAGCGCCTGTCATTCAACTGTCCGTGTTGTGGCACGTCGCGGGCGCGGTCACGCTGGTGGTGTTGCCGGCATGGTGGCCGTGGGTGTTGATTGCCCTCGCCGGCAATCACCTCGTGCTGAGCGCCGCGGTGCTGTGGCCGCGCGGGAACTGGCTGGGGCCCAATCTTACCCGGCTGCCGTCAGCCGCCGCCGCACGCGCTGAAATTTCGCTGACATTTGACGACGGCCCCGACCCGCAGGTGACGCCGCAGGTGCTCGACTTGCTGGATCGACATAAAGCCAAAGCCAGTTTTTTCTGCATCGGCGCGAAGGCTGCCGCTTTTCCGGAAACCGTCCGGGAGATCGCGCGCCGCGGTCACAGCGTCGAGAATCATAGTTATGGTCACCCCTTCGCGTTTGCGTTTTACGGCATGTCCGCGCTGCGGCGCGAAATCGAGTCGGCGCAGACGGTGATCGCCGGTATCACCGGCCGGGCCCCGCGCTACTTTCGCGCGCCGGCGGGTTTCCGCAGCCCGTTGCTCGATTGCGTGCTGGCGCGCTGCGGACTGCGTTACGTGTCATGGACGCGGCGCGGCTACGACGCCGTGCGCCGCGATCCCGTTGGGGTGTTGGCGCGACTCTGCGACGGTTTAGTCGCGGGCGACGTGCTGGTGCTGCACGATGGCGCGCGCGCGCGCACGCGCGCAGGCGAGCCGGTCGTGCTTGCCGTGCTGCCGGCGCTGCTGGAAAAATTAGCGGCGCGCGGCCTGCGGTCCGTTTCCCTGCCGAGCGCGTGCAACGGTTCCTCCACCGCTGCGCTCAACTGCCAACCCATCCCCACCCTACCCCTCCCCTTGAAGGGGAGGGAATGCCACGCCGGCCGCGACGTTCTGCACTAGCATGCGACCGCTCGCCGTCACGCATTTTTCCGTCGTCAACAGCCTCGGCGCGGGCGCGCAAAACGTCACTGCCGCGCTGCGCGCGCGGCGGTCGGGATTGAGCGCCTGCGACTTTGAAACCGTGGTGCTCGATACCTGGATCGGACAGGTTGCGGGGCTGGACGAATTTCGCGTGCGGGCCGATCTTGACGCATATGACTGCCGCAATAACCGGCTGGCGCAACGGGGTCTGGAACTCGATGGATACGCTGACGCAGTGGCGGCGGCGCGCGAAAAGTACGGTGCGGGCCGCATCGGCGTTTTCATGGGCACCAGCACGTCCGGCATGCTTGAGACCGAGCTCGCGTATCGCCGCCGCGACGCGCGCACGGGATGCTTGCCGGCGGATTTTCGCTACGCCGAAACGCACAATACCTTTTCCCTGGCGGATTTCGTGCAACGCTATCTCGGTTTGCGCGGCCCGGCGTTCGTCGTTTCCTCGGCGTGTTCGTCGTCCGCCAAGGTCTTTGGTCACGCGGCGCGCATGATGGCGGCGGGTGTCTGCGATGCCGCGGTGGTTGGCGGCGTGGACTCGCTGTGCCTGACGACCCTGTATGGCTTCAACTCGCTGGGACTGACATCGCGCGCGCCGTGCCGCCCTTACGATGCTGACCGCGACGGCATTTCCATCGGCGAGGGCGCGGGCTTTGCGCTGCTGGAAAAAACGTTGGCGCACCCGGCGCACGACGCGATGCTGCTGCTGGGCGTCGGCGAAAGCTGCGATGCCTATCACATGTCCACGCCGCATCCCGAAGGACGCGGGGCAAAACTCGCCATGCAGCACGCGCTGGACGCCGCGGGGCTGGCCCCCGCTGACATCGATTACATCAACCTGCACGGGACTGCCACCAAAGCCAATGATGCCAGCGAAGATAAAGCGGTGCACGAGCTGTTTGGCGCCGCCACACCCGTGAGCTCCACCAAAGGCGCAACCGGGCATCTGCTCGGCGCGTCCGGCATCACGGAAGCGATCATCGGCATGCTCGCCATCGGGCAGGGCCTGCTGCCCGGCGGCATGCACACGCAGCGCGTCGACCCCGCGCTGCGCTGCAACTATCTGCGCGAAAACCGCGACGGACGCATCAAGCGGGTGCTGAGCAATTCGTTCGGCTTTGGCGGCAGCAACTGCAGTCTCGTGCTGGGGGCCGGGAGCTGATGCGCGTATACCTCGAAGGCGTGGGTTTGCTCGGCCCCGGGCTGAACGGTTGGGAGGCGAGCCGCGCGTTGCTGGCGGGCACTGCGGCTTATGCCGCTACGCCGACGATCGTGACGGCCAGCGACCTTTTGCCCGCGGCGGAACGGCGCCGCACCGGCCTGCCGGTCAAGCTTGCGCTGGCCGCGGGACGCGCGGCATTCGTTCACGCCGGGCGTGATGCCGCGACCACTGCGACCGTGTTTGCTTCGTCCTCCGGAGACGGCGAAACCCTCGACCATATCTGCGCCACGCTCGCCACCGCGGAACGGGAGATCTCGCCGACTCGCTTCCATAACTCGGTGCACAACGCGCCAGCCGGCTACTGGAGCATCGCCACGCGCTCGCATGCGCCATCAACGAGCCTGTGCCGCCACGACGCGAGCTTTGCGGCGGGCTTGCTCGACGCCGCGGCGCAAATCACGGTGGATGGCATACCCGTGGCGCTGCTCGCCTACGATCAGCCCTATCCCGGGCCATTGCACGCGGTGCGGCCGGTGAGCGCGAGTTTCGGCGTGGCCCTGGTGATGACACCGCAGGCGACCGGCACTGCTTTCGCTACTCTTGACATCGATTTTATGTGCGGCGCGGCCGGCGCAACGCGCTTGACGGATGACGGTCTCGAAGCCGTGAGGGCCGACGTGCCGGCGGCGCGCTGCCTGCCGCTGCTCGCCGCACTCGCGCGCGGCGCGACTGAAGTCGTCGTCCTCGCCTACGGCGCCGAAACTCATTTGCGCGTGGCGGTGGCGCCATGGCAGTGACTAAAGTCGAGATCGCCGCGCTCATTCCTCACGCCGGCGCCATGTGCCTGCTGGACGGCGTGGTGCGGTGGGACGCCACGCGGATAACGTGTGTCAGCCGAACCCACCGCGATAGTGAAAACCCGCTGTGCGCCGACGGACAGTTGCCTGCCCTGTGCGGAATCGAATACGCGGCGCAGGCCATGGCGGTGCACGGCGGGCTTGCCGGCATGATCGGCGCCAAGCCCAGGGCGGGCTATCTCATCAGCCTGCGCGACGTAATTTTCCGCCAGAGCCGGCTCGACAATCTGGACGGCGATCTCATCGTGGACGCCGCGCAACTCATGGGCGATCAGGGTCGCGTGATCTATCAATTCACGCTGCAGGTGGGTGCGGTCGAGGTGTTGAGCGGGCGGGCGACGGTCGTGCTCGATGCGGCGACATGAGACAACTGACAGGAGACGCATGATGAAACGCGCGCTGGTCACGGGCGGCAGCGGCACTCTCGGCGCGGCGATCTGCCGGCGGCTTGCGGCGGATGGTTGTCATGTCTACGTGCACGCCCACGGCAACCTGCAACAGGCGCAAAGTCTGAGCGCCGGGATCAACGCCGGCGGCGGCTCCGCGCGGGCAGTGGCCTTCGACGTTACCGATCACGCCGGAACCTCGAGTGCGTTACAGACTTTGCTCGCCGACGGCCCGATTCAGATCGTCGTCAACAACGCGGGTATCCACGACGATGCCGTTATGCCGGGCATGCGCGCCGACCAATGGTCGCGGGTGATAGACGTGTCCCTGAACGGATTCTTCAATGTGACGCAACCGCTGCTCATGCCGATGATTGCCACCCGCTGGGGGCGGATCGTCAATGTTTCCTCGGTCGCGGCGCTCACCGGCAATCGCGGCCAGACCAATTACGCCGCTGCCAAGGCGGGCCTGCACGGTGCCACCAAATCGCTGGCGCTCGAACTCGCGAGCCGCGGCATCACGGTGAATGCAATCGCGCCGGGAATCATCGCGTCGGCCATGAGCGAAGCCGTATTTACCCAAGCGATGATAAACGAGCTCGTGCCGATGAAGCGCGCCGGCACGCCTGACGAGGTGGCCGATCTGGCGGGCTACCTCGCGTCCGAACGCGCGGGATACATTTCCGGACAGATCATTTCCATCAACGGCGCGATGATCTGACCCATCCGCGGCCCGCCTTGCGCGTGAGCAGGATCGGCAGCCGGACGACAAATTCAAGCAATAGTCGCAGATTCATCCACGTCAAAAGCGCGTTGTCGCGCAGGTAATTGAAATGCGAAACACCGCCCTCGGCGGCGCTGAAATATTTTACCGGCGCGGCCAGATTGATCGGGTTGATGCCGCGCCAGCACAGACGCACCGCCGCTTCCGGGTCGAAGTCGAAGTGGCGCATCCAGCGGCTGCGCTCCATGATGTCGCGCAGCGGCGCCACCGGATAGACGCGAAAGCCGCACAGCGCATCGCCGATTCCCCGCCACAGCGTTTGCAGGTTCGCCAATCCATTGGAAAGTTTCCGGCCGTGCACACGGACTGCCGGCGCGCTCGCGTCGAACACCGGCAGGCCGCAGATCACCGACCGCGGATGCGCGCGGGACATCGCCATGAACGCGGGGATCCTGGCGGCCGGGTGCTGGCCATCCGCGTCCATCGTCAGAACGTGGGTATAGCCCGCCTTTGCGGCCGCGCGCAAGCCGTGCAATACCGCGGCACCTTTACCCCGATTGTTCGGCAGCACCAATACCCTCAGGCCAGTGTCCGCTGCCGCCAGTGCCTGCAACCCTTCGGCGCTGCCGTCCGTGCTGCCGTCGATGACGATCCATACCGGCTGCCAGTAGCGCCTCGCCTCGCGCACGGTGGCGAGAACCTGCGGCCCGGTGTTGTAGCTCGGGATGAGAATGAGATGCTGGCACGGTGGAACGATCATGCTGCGGCGCTCATCTGCTACTGGTCCGGGTCCACGTGGGTCGATTTGCCCGCGGCCAGCGAATCCCGAAAATAGCACTCCAGTCCGCTGACCAGCGCTTTGACGTCCCCCTTCACCTCGAAACGCCGCCCGAGCCGCGCGCGATAAATCAGCGGAAACGCCGGCTTCCTGAACAACGGCCAGCCTTTGCTCAGGAACAACGAGTTGGTCTCGATGAAAACCGTTTGCACCGGAACACGGGCGGTTTTCGCAATCAGGGCGAAGCCACCCTTGAAGTGACAGCCGGCATTATTTCGCGTGCGCGTACCTTCCGGAAACACCAGCAGGTGATTGCCGTCGCGTACCGCCGCGGCGGCCGAACGTATCATGGTGAAAGGGACATCGTCGCGAATGTACTCGGCTAAACGCGCACCTCCGCCGAGTATCAGGTTATCCCGGATTTCTGCCTTCATGATGCACACGACCTGCGGCAGTCGCGACACGACCAGCACCGCATCCAGGAGAGAAGGGTGGTTCGGCGCGATGATCAATGCGCCATCGTCACGCAGTGCGTCGAGCGCGCTCAGGTCGCACTTGACGAGT
>JAYWDM010000239.1:0-5651 GCA_043779885.1 Betaproteobacteria bacterium
CCGCCGAAGGAAATTCGAATTGAACCGGCGCGTGAAGTATTCGCTGCACTGCCGCCGCAAGACGCACCGGCTGCACCGCCGCCGCAGGAATCAGCACCGGTCGTGTTGCCTGATGACGTTGCCACGTTCGAACCCGCGCCGATGGTGCAATCCGCGGCCAGCACACCCGCACCATTGCCGGTTGCGCCGGCCGCCATGATGCAGCCGCCGCCGCGGCGCCACACCGGCGGATGGGCGTTCGCCGTATTGTTGTTGCTCGCCGGTCTGGCGGCACAAGGCGCCTACCTCTACCGCAGCGAGCTCGCGGCGAGCGTGCCTGAGGCACGGCCGTATCTCATGAAAATGTGCGACCTGCTGCGCTGCACGGTCGCATTGCCGCAGCGGCCACGCCAGATCAGCATCGAAGCCTCGGACCTGCAGGCGACGGATCCGGCGCATCCGGGCGTGATTGCATTGACCGCGACGTTGCGCAACCAGTCGACGCTTGAGCTCGGGTATCCCGCGCTCGACGTCGTGCTGACCAATACCAAGGAGCATACCGTCGCGCGCCGTATCTTTCTGCCCGCCGACTATATTGCCGCCGGCAAGGATCCGCGCGCCGGCATCGCGCCCAACGCCGAAGTTACCGTTCGGCTTGATCTGGACACCGGGGATTTGGGCGCCGCGGGATTTCGTCTGGATGTGCTCGCTGCTCCGACGCGCTGATGCGCGGGCCACGCTCCGCGAAGGCCCGGCAGCTACGCCGCAGCCTCGCCGTTGCGGCAGGATGACCGCGTTCGGTCAGTGACTGCACCCGCGCCTAAAGCAACACCGCTTAATGCGCTGCACCGGGCTATGGGTGCGCGCATGGTCGATTTCGGCGGCTGGGACATGCCGCTGCACTACGGCTCGCAGATCGAAGAGCATCACCATGTGCGGCGCGATTGCGCCATGTTCGACGTCTCGCACATGCTGCCGATCGATGTGCGCGGCGCCGGCAGCCGTGCGCTGCTCTCCTATGTACTTGCCAATAGTGTCGAACGCCTGCAACAACCGGGTAAAGCATTGTACTCATGCCTGCTGAATCCGGCGGGCGGTGTGCTCGACGATCTGATTGTTTATTTTTTCGCCGAGGACTCGTTCAGACTTGTAGTCAACGCAGCCACCGCGGACAAGGATTGCGCGTGGTTGACGGCGCAACGCGATGCGTACGCATCGCGTGTCACCCTGACCGCCCGCCGCGATCTCTCCATCATCGCCGTGCAGGGACCGCAGGCGCGCGATAAGGTGTACTTGGCGTTGCCCGGGTCGCAGGCCGCAGGCTCGACGCTGGTCTATTTCAGCGCGGCCAACCTGGGCGAAACGATGCTCGCGCGTACTGGTTACACGGGTGAAGATGGTTTCGAAATCTTTCTGCCCGCCGCCCACGCCGTCAGGCTGTGGCAGGACCTGCGTGCGCTGGGTGTCGCCGCGGCGGGCCTCGGCGCGCGTGACACGTTGCGGCTGGAAGCAGGCATGAACCTCTACGGCCAGGACATGGATGAGTCGACAACGCCGCTTGAAACAGGTCTTGCGTGGACCGTGGACTTGACGACTGCGCGGGATTTCATCGGCAAAAGCGCATTGCAAAATGCGCGCCGCACGCAGCACGCGCGCGGCCTGGTAATGATCGACAAAGGTGTCATGCGCAGCCATCAAGCCGTGACCACGGTGCACGGCGGTGGCGTGATAACCAGCGGCGGATTCGGTCCGACGCTCGATCGGTCAATCGCGCTTGCCCGCCTGCCGGCCGCGGTTCAACCCGGCGCCGAGGTCATGGTCGGCGTGCGCGGGAAATTGCTGCGTGCACGCGTCGTCAAGCCGCCGTTCGTGCGCCGCGGCGAGGTTTTGCTGTGCTAACTGCGAATGCAAGGACGGGGCGGCGATCGTTTCAGGATAAAATCCGGCCGATGTCCGCACCCGAGAATAGCCCTGGAGCCTATTGATGACGACACCGACGAACCTCAAATACACCAAATCGCACGAGTGGGTGAGGCAGGAGTCCGACGGCACGGTAACCGTCGGGATCACTCATCATGCGCAGGATTTGCTTGGCGACCTGGTTTTTGTCGAGACGCCCGCTGCGGGGCGCAAGTTGAAGCGAGGCGAAGAGTGCGCCGTGGTCGAATCAGTGAAGGCCGCCGCCGACGTATATGCACCGTTGTCCGGCGAGGTCATAGCGGCCAACGCAGAACTTGCCGACGCGCCGGAAAAAATCAATCAGGACGCGTACGCGGCGTGGCTGTTCAAATTGAAACCGGCCGATCCGGGTGAACTGGCCGGACTGCTCGATGCGGCGGCGTATCAGGCCATCGCGGATGCTGAAAAACACTAAAGGCGGTGAATGGGTGAATGCGTGAAGGGTGATTCCCCTCACCCCGGCCCGCTCCCCCGGTAACGGGGAAGCGGGAGTTTTTTTCCTTCACCCTTCACCCTTCACCCTTCACCGAATCCATGCCGTTCATCCCGCACACCGAAGACGACGTTCGCGCGATGCTCGCCACGATCGGCGCGGATGCGATCGACGATTTGTTCGATGAGATCCCGGCCTCATTGCGCAGCGCCGCGCTGACCCGCGTGCCGCCCGGTCTGGGCGAAATGCAAATCACGCGGCTTATGCAGGAACGCGCGCAGCGCGATGGCCATTGGCTCAACTTCATCGGCGCGGGCGCGTACGAACACCATATCCCGGCGGCGGTGTGGCAAATTGCGACGCGCGGCGAATTCTATTCCTCGTACACGCCGTATCAGGCCGAAGCAAGCCAGGGCACCCTGCAGCTTCTGTACGAATATCAAACGATGATGACGTCATTGACCGCGATGGATGTCACCAACGCAAGTCTCTACGATGGCGCCTCCGCGCTCGCGGAAGCGGTGCTGATGGCGGTACGGGTGCACAAGACGGCCAGGCGCGTGCTGATGCCGGCGACGGTGCATCCCGTGTATCGCAGCGTCGTGCGCACGATCGTGCGCGACCAGAACATCGAAATCGTCGAGGTCCCGTACTGCACCGAGTGCGGGCACGTGATTCCCGCGGCGCTCGAGAAATACGCGGATCAGGATTTCGCCGCGCTGGTGGTGCCGCAGCCGAATTTCTTCGGCGTGCTTGAACCCGTGGACGAACTTGCGGCGTGGGCCAGGCGCAACCGCATGCTGACGATCGCCGCGGTCAACCCGACCTCGCTCGCCATCCTGCGTCCGCCCGGCGAATGGGCGGCGGGCGGCGCTGATATTGTCGTCGGCGAAGGCCAGCCGCTCGGGGTGCCGCTGGCAAGCGGCGGCCCGTATTTCGGCTTCATGGCCTGCCGCGAGCAGCACGTGCGGCAGATGCCGGGGCGCATCGCCGGGCGCACCGTCGACAGTTGCGGCAAGCCGGGCTACACGCTGACACTGCAGGCGCGCGAACAGCATATCCGGCGCTCGAAAGCGACCTCCAACATCTGCACCAATCAGGGACTCGCGGTGACCGCGGCGACTATTTACCTCGCGCTGCTCGGCCCGGAAGGTCTTGAGCGCGTCGCGCAGGCATCGCACGCCAACGCGCACGAGCTTGCACTGCAACTCGGCGCGCTGCCTGGCGTCACGCGCACGTTCAGCGGTCCGGTGTTCCATGAATTCGTCGTGCAATTCAACGCGCCGGTCGCCGACGTATTGCAAGGGTTGAAGGCGCAAGGCATACTGGGCGGCCTCGCTTTGACGCGGGACTATCCGGAACTCGGCAACGCATTGCTCGTTTGCGCAACCGAAACCAAGCGCGACGATGATCTCGCGCTGTATGCCGATAACATCAAGCGCATACTCGGCCGCCGCCGGCGTCCCGCGCCGCGCGCGCTTACCCCTTCCACCTGAACCCATCAAGGAGATTTCGATGTCTACCGTTACTCTCGGCGGCAACCCTGTCAATGTCGCGGGCAATTTTCCCAAGGTTGGCGATACCGCGCCCGACTTCAGCCTTACCGCGAAAGACCTGAAGGACGTGAGCCTCAGGGATTTTGCCGGCAAGAAGAAAGTGCTCAACATTGTGCCGAGCCTCGACACGCCGGTGTGCCAGACCTCAACACGAAAATTCAATGAAAAGGCCGGCACGCTGGCCAATACGGTGGTGCTCGTGATATCCGCGGACCTGCCATTTGCGATGAAGCGATTCTGCGAAACGGAGAACATTCTCAATGTGGTATCGCTGTCAACGATGCGCGGCCGCGATTTCCACACCAATTATGGCGTTGATCTTGCCGACGGTCCGTTAAAAGGCGTGACCGCGCGCGCGGTGGTCGTGCTTGACGAAAACAACAAGGTCAGGTACTCGCAGCTCGTGCCGGAAATCAAGAACGAGCCGGACTACGATGCGGCGCTCGCCTCGCTCGCATAGCGAAGCCGCGGCACGGGCCCGGGTAACGGAACGCAGCGCATGCTGATCTTCGAGCTGTCGCAACCGGGCCGGCGCAATGCATCGCAGATGCCGTGCGCCGCGCCCGCGTCGAGCGGCATACCCGAGAGCCAGCGCCGCACGTCGCGGCCGCTGCTGCCCGAAGTGTCGGAGCTTGATGCAGTCCGCCACTACACCAATCTCTCGCGCAAGAATTTTTCGATCGATACGCATTTTTACCCGCTCGGCTCGTGCACGATGAAATACAACCCGCGCGCGTGCAATCATCTCGCCATGCTGCCGCAGTTCCTCGCCCGCCATCCGGCCGCGCCCGCCGACACGGGGCAGGGCTTCCTCGCGTGCATGTTTGAACTGCAGGAAATGCTGCAGGACGCGACCGGCATGACGGGCGTGAGTCTGGCGCCGATGGCGGGGGCGCAGGGCGAATTCGCGGGCGTGGCGATGATCCGCGCCTATCATGCCGCGCGCGGGGACGCGGCGCGCACCGAGATTCTGGTGCCGGATGCGGCGCACGGCACCAATCCCGCTTCCGCGGTGATGTGCGGCTACACGGTAAGGGAGATTCCGACCGATCGCGGGGGCAACGTCGATCTCGCCGCATTGAGGGACGCGGTCGGCCCGCATACCGCGGGATTGATGCTGACCAATCCGTCGACCCTCGGCGTGTTCGAGCGCACGATACTGGACATCGAAAAAATCGTGCACGACGCCGGCGGGCTTTTGTATTACGACGGCGCGAACCTGAACGCGATACTCGGCAAGGTCAAGCCGGGCGACATGGGCTTTGACGTAATGCACATGAATCTGCACAAGACTTTCTCGACGCCGCATGGCGGCGGCGGGCCCGGCGCCGGCCCGGTCGGTGTTGCAACCCGGCTGCTGCCCTACCTGCCGCTGCCCGTCGTCGCGCGCGACGGAGAAAACTTTCGATTGCAGGACGAAAATGATATTCCGGAATCGATCGGCCGTCTGTCCGCGCACATGGGCAACGCCGGCGTTTTGCTGCGCGCATATGTTTACGCGCGGCTGCTTGGCCGTGAAGGCATGCGGCGCGTTGCCGAATACGCCGTGCTGAACGCCAACTACCTGATGGTTGAATTGAAAAAGGCCGGTTTTGAAATCGCCTTTCCGGCGCGGCGGGCGAGCCACGAGTTCATCGTGACGTTGCAGGATATCAGGGAAAAATCCGGCGTCACGGCGATGGATTTCGCGAAACGGCTGCTCGATAAGGGTTTCCACGCGCCGA
>JAYWDM010000240.1:0-5648 GCA_043779885.1 Betaproteobacteria bacterium
CCCACGAGCGCCGGGTCATTGGCGAACGTAATGCCCGGGATCGGGAGCTTCTTGCCCTTGTGCGTCTTCAGGTCGAATATCCACACCGAATCGATGTCGGTGACCCACAGCCGGTTGCCTTTCACCCACAGGCCCTTGGGCTTGTTGAGAACGTCGCCCGGTTCGGGCAGAAACCGGCCTTCGATGATTTTCCCGTCGAGCGACACTTTGGCGATCCTGCCGTTGCCGTCTTTCTCGCCGGGCTTCAACTCGCTGCCGCCGAAATTGCTCACGTAAAACACCTTGGCGGCGGGGTCGTAGGCGCATGATTCCGGAAACACAAACCCGCCCACCGTCCGCTCCGAAATCACGGTCAGCTTCTTCGCATCCGCCGCGTCTGCCGGCACGACAAAACCGAATTGCGCAACGGCCGCACCGGCGGCCAGCACCAAACCCACTATCATTCCTCTTCCCATGACATCCTCCTGTGAGAGATTCGCTCAGTCTTCCGCTGCCGCTGTCTGCTCCGCTCCCGACGCGCCCGCCAGCCATTGCCTGGCAAAAATGCGATCCGGACCATGTACATAATATCCGGAAATCCGAAGTGCCGGTGCGCCGGACATGCCACGTGGGCAACAAGTTGCCCACCCTACCAGACTTTCGGCGTAATGCCGGTCGGGCCGCTTGCAATCGTGCTCGCGGCATGGCATATGACGATCTATGAAAATTGCTGAACTGTTGCTGCAAACGCTCGAAGCGCATGGCGTCACCCATATCTTCGGCAATCCCGGCACCACTGAAATCCCGCTCGTGCGCATGTGCGAGCGCCGCGAGAAGTTGCGCTACGTCGTCGCGCTGTCGGAGGTCGCCGCAGTGCCGATGGCCGACGGTTATGCGCGCGCGACGCGTTCGCTCGGCGTCGTCAATCTGCACGTGGCGCCCGGTCTCGGCAACGGCAGCGGTGCGCTATACACCGCGGGAATCGCAGGCACTCCGCTCCTGGTGCTGGTCGGCGGCCAGGACCGCCGGTTTCTCCACACGCAACCGATACTGTACGGCCCGCTGGAGGAAATGGCGCGCACCGTCACCAAAGCGGTTTACACACTGACCGACGCGGCCAGCGCGGAGTTTTACATGCGCAAGGCGATCCGCACCGCGCTCACGCATCCGACCGGGCCGGTGGCGCTGATCTGCCCGCCCGATCTGCTCGAAGAGGAAATCGGCGGCGCGCCGCAGGCAGTCACGGTGCCCGCACTTGCCGGTCTGACCGCAGACGATGCACGCGCATACGCGGATTTCCTTGCAGCCGCCGCGAACCCGGCGCTCATTGCCGCGGAAGATGCGCACTGGATGAATGCGGGCGGCGAACTGCAAAAACTGGCGGAAAAACTGGCGGCGCCGGTCTACATGGCGCCGTACACCGGCATCCTGCCGCTCGCCGCGAGTTCACCGTCCTATGCAGGTTATCTTGCGCCGAGCCGCACGAGCATTGCGCAGCAACTTGCAAGCCACGATGCGCTGCTGATGGTCGGCGGCACGGGCCTGCGCACCACCCTGTTCAGTGCCGCCGAATTGCCGCAACGCAAAGCGTGGCTCGGCAGCAACGCGGATCTCAATTGGGATGAAAACGAGTTCGCGCTCGCGCGCATTGCCGATCTTAAAGCAGCGCTTGCGCAGATCGGCGCAGCGCTCGAACCGTCGCGCGTTGCGACGCGTTCAGCGCGATTGCCGATCGGGCTGCCGCCGCCGCAGGATACGCCCCTGCATCCCACGCGCGCAGTCGACGCGATACTGAAGAAATTCAGCGACGCAGTATTGATCGACGAGTCGGGCCTGTCCACGTCGGACGTCAAGGCATTGATGCAGGTCAACGGCGGCGAATACCTGATCAACGGCAGCGGCGGCATCGGCTGGGGACTCGCCGCCGCGGTGGGCGCCGCCATCGGCAAGCCGTCGCGCCGGATCGTTGCGCTCATCGGCGATGGCTCGGCGCTCTATGCGAGCGAAGCGATGTGGACCGCGGCGCATTGCGGCACGCGCATGCTGCTGGTGATTTTATCGAACCGGCGTTATGCGACGCTCAATCAAGCGGCGGCGCGCATTACCGGCCATGAGTTCGATTCGTTTACGATCGAACCGCCGGTGCTGGACTTCAGCGGCCTCGCGAAGCTCTACGGCTGGCATTACGCGAGCGTCGCCAGCGAATCCGGATTGCACGCATTTCTTGCGCAAAACAACGGCAGCTTTGGCGCCAATACCCTGCTCGATCTCCAACTCGATCCGGCCGTAAAACCGGTCACGGCTGCGCGCCATTTCTGAGACGGCGACAGTCAATCGACCTTCGCACCCGAACGCTTCACTACGTCCGCCCACTTCGCGGCTTCACTCCTGATATGGCCGGCAAATTGTTGCGGCGTGCCGCCGACGATTTCAAGGCCGAACTCGGGAAATTTCTCCCGCACGAGCGGCGCTTCGAGCGCCTCGTTGATTTGCGCACTGAGCCGGATCACGATGGCTTTGGGCACGCCCGCCGGTACGATCACGCCTGCCCATGCGCTCACGTCAAAGCCCGGCACGCCGGCTTGCGCCACCGTCGGCAGTTCCGCAAAAGCGGCAACACGGCGGCCGCTGGTAACGGCGAGCCCGCGCAATCTTCCCGCCTTCACGTGCGGCCCGATCGATTGAATATTGTCGGCCATCACCTGCACGCGTCCGGCGATGAGATCGGTGATCGCCACCGTCGCGGCCTTGTACGGCACGTGCAACAGGCGCGTGCCGGTCATGAGCTTGAAGAGTTCCATGCCGACATGCACGCTCGATCCGTTGCCGGTCGACGCAAAAATCAGTTGGTCCGGATTCTTCTTCGCGTGGTCGATCAGTTCCTGCACCGATGCGACCGGCAGCGACAAGGTCACGGCCAGCAGGTTGGGAGAGTTGTACATCAACACGACCGCCTGCAGGTCGCGGTCGATATCGTACGGCAGCTTCGGCAATACGCTGCGGTTGATCGCCATCGTGTTGATGTTGCCATGGCCCAAGGTGTAACCGTCGGGCGTCGCCCGTGCAATCAGCTCCGTGCCGAGAAGTCCGCTGGCCCCGGGCCGGTTGTCCACGATGACCTGCTGCCCGGTCCGCCTGCTCAATTCAGCCATGACGACACGCGCGGCGACATCGGGCCCGCCGCCTGCGGCGCTCGGCAGAACGTAGCGCAGCGGCCGTTCGGGATACGCGGCCGCTGCGCCGGTCTGTGTCGTTGCAGCGCCACATAAGATCGCGAGCAACGCGCCTGCGCGGATAAGACCAGTCCTGTGACTGCCCGCCATACTGCCCCCTTTCCGGGAACGATGCGCCAAGGTGCACCGAAGCAACGGTTATCTTGGCATACTACGGAAATCATTTCAGGGAGATTCGCAAATCATGTCCGCCAACGATGCATTGCTCGCTGAATCCGCCGTCGAACTGCGCCGCCGGATCGGCGCCAAGGAAATTTCACCGGTCGATCTGCTTGAAG
Organism: Betaproteobacteria bacterium; assembly: GCA_043779885.1. GTDB lineage: Bacteria > Pseudomonadota > Gammaproteobacteria > Burkholderiales > SG8-41 > PALSA-1004. The sequence goes on from JAYWDM010000240.1 coordinate 3,491, forward strand.
CCTGCATCGAGCGCATCGAGCGCATCAATCCCGCGGTCAACGCCGTCGCCGCAACCTGCTACGACCGCGCCCGGCAAGAGGCGAAGGCCGCGGAGAAGGCGGCGCTCAATGGCGAGCCGCTTGGCCTGCTGCACGGCCTGCCGACTGGCATCAAGGACCTCGAAGAGACCGCCGGCCTGCTGACCACATTCGGTTCGCCGCTGTATCGCGACTTCGTTCCCGAGCGCGACAATTCAATGGTGGCGCGCGTGCGCGCGGCGGGCGCTGTCGTCGTCTGCAAGACGAACGTGCCGGAATTCGGCGCGGGCGCCAACAGCCGCAACGTGGTGTGGGGCGCGACCGGCAATCCATTCAATCCCGCGCTCAATGCGGGCGGATCGTCGGGCGGGTCGGCCGTGGCGCTCGCGTGCGACATGCTGCCCGTATGCACGGGTTCCGACACCGGCGGATCATTGCGCATTCCGGGCGCCATTTGCGGCGTCGTCGGGTTCCGGCCGTCGCCCGGATTGGTGCCGGTCGAGCGGCGCTCGCTCGGCTGGACGCCGATCTCGGTCGTCGGCCCGCTCGGCCGCACCGTTGCGGATGCCTGTCTGCTGCTGGCCGCACAGGCGGCGATGGACGACTGCGATCCATTATCGTACCCGGTCGACGCGCATGCATTCGCCGTACCCGAACCGCGCGACCTCGGCGCACTGCGGGTGGCCTGCACCGAGGATTTCGGCGTCTGCCCGGTGGATCAACCGATACGCGAAGTTTTTCGCAACAAGATAAAAGCGATGCGCCATCTATTCAGATCGTGCGACGAGGTCACGTTCGATTTCGGCGCGGCGGATCGCTGCTTCGACGTGGTCCGCGCCGCGAACTACGTGGCCAAATATCGTGACGCCTACGATAAGGATCCGGCTTCACTCGGTCCCAACGTACGCGCCAACTACGAGATCGGCGCCAGCATGACGCTGGCCGACATGGCGTGGGCGCACGCGGAGCAGACGCGCATCTTCCGCCGGTTCCAGCTGACTTTCCGCGACTACGATCTCGTGCTGGCGCCGACGACGCCGGTGTCGCCGTTCCCGTGGACGCAACTCTATCTTGCCGAGATGGATGGCAAGCCGCTGAACAACTACTACCACTGGCTCGCGCTGACTTATGTCATCACGCTCGCCACCAATCCGGCCATCGCGCTGCCGTGCGGCGTTGATCACAAGGGCATGCCGTTCGGACTGCAGGTCGTCGGCCGCTTTCGCGGCGACCGCGCGCTGCTCGGCGCCGCGCACGCGATGGAGCAGGCGTTTAACGCGCTGCCTGCGCTGCGGCGTCCGTTACCGGACCTGGGCAAGCTTGCGCAACCCACGCCGGCGCTGAAATCGATTGTGACGCATCCGCCCGTGCTGTAAAGGACTGGCGGGAGACCGCCGGCGGCAGCGGGAACTCACGAGCGCCCGGCGGTCGCCGCCGATCCTGCACGACGGAGTGATTACTTGAGCTGGTCGGCCACCTTGTCGATCCCGGTCTTGACGCAGAGCTCGTCCTTCTCGCCGCCCGGTGCGCCCGATGCACCGGCCGCGCCGATAGTCTCGTCGCCGACCTTGATCGGCAGCGCGCCCTGATTGGCGATGACGTTATTGAGGTGGATCAACCCGAGGGTGGGGTCGTTCTTCAGGCGTGTGACCAGATCGCCCGAGGGAATGCGAAACGTGCGCGCGGTGTAGGCCTTGCGCATGCTGTTCTCTATCGTGTGCGGCCCGGTATTGTCGCCGCGCACCTGGACGATAATTTCGCCGTTGCGGCCGACCACCGTCACCGATACGTTGTAGCCGTTGGTCTTGCAGGTCGCGATCGTCGTCTCCGCAATGGTCAAAGCCATGGATGCGGACAGATCCTTGTGCTGAATTAATTGCGCGCTCGCCGGCGACGCCAGCGCATAGACACAAAGACCTGCAAGCACAAGCGAACCGAAGCGGTTTATCGATAACATGAGCGTCTCCCCGTTTAGCGGCCTTCGTTGCGGGCCGCGGAGCGGGAATTATACGGCAATCATCGGGTCATCAATGGCTAAGGAGACTCTGAACAAGTCTGAATTCGTCTTTCCGGCGTACGCCGGTATCCCCTTCCCCCGCTTGCGAGGGGGAGAGCGCGTGCGGCAAGCGAGGGGGCAATA
>JAYWDM010000241.1:0-5639 GCA_043779885.1 Betaproteobacteria bacterium
ATGGCTACGTTGGTCTGTCCGTATGCGGCAGATAGCCCGGATCGTCCCTCCACCCCGGCACCTCTCGGGTGCAGGGCGTACCATACAAGCCCGGATGCAATGAAATGTAATCCGGGAGTCCTGGCTGTCCGCGTGATGCAACGATCCCCGGAATGCGCTGCGCTCCTTCCGGGCTACACGTGCTGCCAGGAGCGCTGACGCCGGCTTTTAGCTTTGCGGCAACGGTGGCAGGTTGAGCGCCTGCGCGAGCCACGTGGCGACGATGGCCGCCACCTGGTCTTCGCAACCATTGTAGAAGTGATCGCAGTCAGGCACGATCTCCACTTTGCACGCGCCGCCCGCGCGCGCCTGAAATTCCTCCGCCGGATAGCGCTCGCGCGACTCCTCGCCGCCGCGCACACACAGCACGGGACATGTGATTTGCGGTGCCAGCGCAAGCGTGTCGGGAACCTCCGTCATGCGGTCAAGAAAACTTTCCGCGCTGATCACGTACCACCAACCCGGCATGAACATGAGTTCGCGTCCGCGTCCGGCCGCAACCAGCGCGCGCGCCTGCGCGGTGAGTTCTTCCATGCGGTCGCCCGCGAGCAAACCCGCCGAACTGCCTTCCTTCAGCGATGTGGCGCCGCCGCGGCCCGCCGACAGCAGCACCAGCGCGGGTGTGCGCGGATGATCGGCGACGTGGCGCACGCCCAGCATGCCGCCGTTGCTGTGACCGATGATCACCGGATGAGGAAAGCCGCGCGTAGCCAGCCATTGCGCGGCCGTGCGATTGTCTTCTATGCCTTCACGCGTAAGCTGGTAGGCCGCGCCTTCGGCGGCACGGCTGTTGCGTATGCCGAGTATGTCGTGTCCGCGACGGTTGAAGGCGAGGCACGCGAAACCAAGCCGCGTCAGCACCGGCGGCAGGAAACGCGGCGCGCCGACGTAGAAGTTCATCGTGTTGCCGTGAAAGAACAGCACGGCGCCTGCGGGGCTAATGTCGCCGGCCGGTTCGTAAAACGCGCCATCGAGCGGCGTCGTGGCGGTCGGGATGGTGACGAGCTCCGCGCGCAAGTTGCCTCCCTCTCGACAAACCGTTGTTGGCGCCATTCTAGCCGTAAGCGCCAGCCCCATTCATCGCGAGCGAAAAAAAAAGCCCGCTCGCGCGGGCTTTTTCAATACGGCGTTCGGTATTAGTCGAGCGACCGGATGTTCGTCGCCTGATCGCCTTTGGGGCCGGTCGTGACGTCGTAGGCTACTTTTTGGTTTTCGCGCAGGCTTTTGAAGCCGTTGCCCTGAATCGCCGAGAAATGCGCGAAGAGGTCCTTGCCGCCGTCTTCAGGCGTGATAAAGCCAAAACCCTTGGCGTCGTTGAACCATTTAACGGTACCGTTACTCATGTCTGTTGTGTTCCTGAAAAATTAAAGAAAGGCTCGCGCCCGGTTGCGAGAGCTTCAAGAGGAAAGTAACAACGACCTGAGGGCTACCTTTGAATGCGGCCACTACGGATGGCAATTTCACTACTTGGAGATCCAGCGTCGCTCGTTATACGCGACTACCACCGGCGGGTCAAATGATTTCGCACCGCCGTGTTGGCGCGACATGCCGGTTTTCAGCGCCGGTTCCCGCGCTCCGGCCGTCCGCCAATGAGTTGGCCGCTGGGAGAACAATGCGCGTAGTATCCAAGCCCGGCGCATTTGAGGCAGAAAAGAGACATGACGACTTACGGCGGCATCACGTTCAACGGGAAATCCGGCGAAAAGTATTACTTCAAGGCGTGGCCTTTGCAGACGCGCTTCAATCCGCTGGGCGCGGTTTACTTCGTAACCAAACGCGGGTTCACCGACAAGAATTACCGCCGGGCGAGCCACGAAAGCATCTACATCGGCGAGACGGCCAGCCTGACGAATCCGCTCGCGCCGTCACCGCAGCTCGCGTGTTTCGAAAAGCATGGCGCGAACTGCATCTGCGTTTACATCGACCCCAGCGCGGAACGGCGGCTCGCAATCGCGCAGGACTTGCTGGCAGTGCACAATACGACCTGCAACGATCCGCGGGAACATCGCACCCGCGCCCACGCCGAGGCCGAGTTCTGATCGCTACCTGCCGCTGCCGCTCAAAAGCGGAATATCCTTTGCCGCCGGTCCCGGTTTGATGGACACGATATAAGCGTAGACGTCGGCGAGATCCTGGTCGGGCAGCACCTTGCTGCTGTAGGGAACCATCACCTGACGCGGCGCCCGCACCTGCTGCGCAAACGCACCCCACGGAAACGGATTCGGCGCGATCCTGGGGCCGGCAACTCCCCCGCCGTGGCCCACCGTGCCGTGGCAGCTATGGCACATCTGCTGAATGTAAATCCGGTAACCGCGGTCGGCTGAACCCGCCGGTGCGTCTTGCGCCTGCGCCGCCGTCGCGGCCGCCGCAGCAGCCGCCGCCCACACCCATACGCGAAGTCGCATATCTCCCCCTGGTATCCCGCTCAAAACGCATTCTGTCGATGCGGGCGGCACACGTCAACCTCGTTTTTGGCGACCGTCGTCCGCGCCACATGCAAAAAGAGGCCGGCGCTGAATCAGCGCCGGCCCCGTTTTTGTCGTCCCGGTAGGTGCCGGGATCCGGCGGTGTTCTGCCGTTAGCCGCGGTTGCGGTTGCCGCTGTAGTTGCCGTTGTAGCCGCCGCCTTCGCGCGACGGACGCCCGCCATTGCCGCCGAATGATTTGCCGCCCCAGCTCGAACTGGTGCCCGGACGGCGCGGTTTGCCCGTGTCACCCGTGCGCTTGCGCGGATCGCCGAAACGATTGCGGTTCCCGCCGCTGGGCGCGCCGCTGCGCGGCTTGACCTTGGGTTCCATGCCTTCGATGACATGCCGCTCGATCTGGTTGCCCGTGTAGCGCTCGATCTGTTTTAACTGCTGGCCTTCGTCCGGCGCCGCGAAGGAAATCGCGATGCCGGTCGCGCCCGCGCGGCCGGTGCGGCCGATGCGGTGCACGTAATCCTCGGCCACTTTCGGCAGATCGTAATTGATGACGTGCGTAATGCTCGCGACGTCGATGCCGCGGGCGGCAACGTCGGTCGCCACCAGCACGCGCACATTGCCGCTGCGCATGCGCGCGAGCGTGCGATTGCGTTGCGACTGGTTCATGTTGCCGTGCAACGCAGCCGCCGTGTGGCCGCCGTCGTTGAGTTTCTCCGCAAGCCGGTCGGCGCCGCGCTTGGTGGCGGTGAATACGATCGCCTGCGTCAGGTCGGCGCCGCGCAGCAGGTGGTCGAGTATCCGGTGCTTGTGGCTGCCGTCATCGACATAGTGCAGCCGTTGCTCGATATTGTCGTGGTTTTCCTTGGTCGCCACGCATTCGATCAGTTTGGGCTGCTTTAACAGACGCTTCGCAAGCGTTGCGATGTTGCCGTCCAGCGTTGCCGAGAACAGCAGCGTCTGCCGTCCCGCGGGCGTGGCGCCAGCAATTCTTTCGACCGGCTTGATGAAACCCATGTCGAGCATGCGGTCGGCTTCATCGAGCACCAGCAGTTCGAGGCGCGAGAAATCAACCTTGCCCTGGTCGATGAAATCGATCAGGCGCCCCGGTGTTGCCACCAGGATATCGAGCGGGGACTCAAGCAGCTTGCGCTGCTTCGGGTACGGCATGCCGCCCAGCACCGTGCCAGTGCGCACGCGGTGCATGAACTTGCTGTATTTGTCGACCGCGCTGGTTACCTGCAGCGCGAGTTCGCGGGTCGGCGTCAGCACGAGGACGCGCGGGCCGCGGCCGGGCTTGGCCGGAACTGCCAGGCGCTGCAGGGCGGGCAGCACGAACGCCGCCGTCTTGCCGGTGCCGGTGGGCGCCGAGCACATCAGATCATGGCCGGCAAGCGCTTCGGGTATTGCTTTTGCCTGCACGGGAGTCGGTTCGGTGTAACCGGACGCACTCAACGCCTGCACGATGGCGGGGTTCAGATTCAGGGATGCAAATGACATCAAAATACTTTCTTAGAGGTAGTGCAAATAAAACAAACGCGCAGGCAAAAAGATGCTGCATGGGGCAGGCAAACGCCGCCGGCGCACGGGTATCGTCGCTAACCGTGGCAGAAGCAGCTATTCGAGGAAGGGAGCTGAAACGAAGGGGTCAGGGACAGATGCAACTCGAATATTTTCAATCCGGATTTCATGCTGGATTGCTTCGAGGTGCGCGCACTATACACGAGAATCCGCCGATAAGCGAATTTATTCAATATGGTGGCGCTGTTTGCGAGAATAACGGCGGCCAGTTGAGCGCACGGATTGCGCGGAATTCTTGCGTGTGAATCATGCCGCAATGAGGAAATCCACTATTGAAACTGCGAAAACATACGTCGCATGTTATGTGCCATCATAAATGGCTGCAATGCTCGCGAGCTTCATGACCGGGTCACTATCGCAGCATTCGATCCGCCGCATGAAATTGCGCCTGGCCCGGCGCTTCGTGCGGAACTGGCAAGCCGTTGCGCCGCCGGAAGTTTGATAGCGTCTGCAAATCAATGAAATAGCGCATCACTGTGCTATACTTGCGGGCTTTTCAAATTCCCCCCCCAAGGGCATGCACCATGCCGCTCGCTCATGACCACTGAAGTGAATGCCACCATGACCTCTTCGCTCGCCGACGACTCTGCCCGCCCCACGCTGCGCGCGCCGAGTCCGCGCCGTTCCATCCGTAACGTAGCCATCATCGCCCACGTCGACCACGGCAAGACGACGCTGGTCGACAAGCTGCTGCGCCAGTCCGGCACGTTCGCCGCGCACCAGCACATCGAAGAGCGCGTGATGGACAGCAACGATCTCGAGAAAGAGCGCGGCATCACGATCCTCGCCAAGAACTGCGCGGTGATGTACGGCGGCACGCACATCAATATCGTCGATACGCCCGGCCATGCCGATTTCGGCGGCGAAGTCGAGCGCGTGCTGTCGATGGTGGACGGCGTATTGCTGCTGGTCGACGCGGTCGACGGCCCGATGCCGCAGACGCGCTTCGTGACGCGCAAGGCGCTGGCACTGGGATTGAAGCCCATAGTCGTCGTCAACAAGGTGGACCGGCCCGGCGCGCGCGCGGATTGGGTGGTCAATCACACGTTCGATTTGTTCGACAAGCTCGGCGCCACCGAAGCCCAACTCGACTTTCCGATCATTTACGCCTCGGCGCTCGAAGGCTGGGCGACGACCGACCTCGCGGTGAAAAGCGATAACCTGAAACCGCTGTTCGAGGCCATCCTCCAGCACGTGCCCGCGCGCGCCGACGATCCGAACGGTCCGCTGCAACTGCAGATCTGCTCGCTCGATTATTCGAGTTACGTCGGCCGCATCGGCATCGGCCGCGTCATTCGCGGGCGCATCAGATCGGGACAACTCGTGACGGTGCTGCACGGTCCGGACGGCGGCCCCATAGCGCCCATTACCGCCAAAGTGAACCAGGTGCAGGTATTCAAGGGGCTCGAACGCGTGGTGGTGGAACAGGCGGAAGCCGGCGACATCGTCCTCATCAACGGCATCGAGGAAATCGGCATCGGCGTCACCGTCACCGACCCCGAGCATCCGGAAGCGTTGCCGCTCCTGAAGGTCGACGAGCCGACGCTCACGATGAACTTCCAGGTCAACACCTCGCCGCTCGCCGGCCGCGAAGGCAAGT
>JAYWDM010000242.1:0-5635 GCA_043779885.1 Betaproteobacteria bacterium
CGACCGCGCGGCCCGCTTTCGCGACGTCGTCGAATGCGGCGAGTATGCATTGCGCGCGCTCGGGTTTGGGCAACAGCTTGACGGTGACTTCGGTGATGATCGCCAGGAGCCCCTCCGAACCGGTGAGCAGCGCAAGCAGGTCGTAGCCCGCCGAGTCGAGGCCGTCGCCGCCGATTTCGAGCAACTCGCCTTCGATCGTATAGGCGCGCAGCTTCAGAATATTGTGCACGGTGAGCCCGTACTTGAGGCAGTGCATGCCGCCCGAGTTCTCCGCGACGTTGCCGCCGATCGAGCAGGCAATCTGGCTCGATGGATCGGGCGCGTAGTAGAGGCCGTACTGCGCGGCGGCTTCCGAGATCGCGAGATTGCGCACGCCCGGTTGAAGCCGCGCCGTGCGCGCCGCCGGGTCGATGTCGAGGATGCGCATGAAGCGCGCGAGCGACAACAGCACGCCGTCGCCGGGCGGCAACGCGCCGCCGGAGAGGCCGGTGCCGGCGCCCCGCGCGACGACCGGCACGCGCAACGCATGACAGGTCGTGAGGATGCGCTGAACCTCCGCCTCGGTCTGCGGCAGCGCGACCACCATCGGCAACTGGCGATAGGCGGACAGTCCGTCGCATTCGTACGGCTGCACGTCTTCGCGCTCGAAGAGGAGGGCATGTGCCGGCAAGAATGCGGCGAGCGCGGCGACCACCGCGCGCTGGCGGGCGACGTCGATGCGCGGCGCTGCGGTGACGGTATTCATTGAATGACGGATGTTCTCATTTCAAGCCGGTCATTCTAGCAAACCGCGCACGCGACGGCCGGGTTTTGCGGATGCGCGTGAAAGTGACCTGCTATATACTCAATACACGGTCCCATGAGCGCCCGCGGACCGCGCAACCACGCAGGGACATCCTCATGCAGACGTACCCATTTCGCGCCTTGATGGCCGCAGCGCTGGTGTTGAGTGTCGCGCCGCCGTTGTTCGCGCAAGCGAACTACCCGGTCAAATCGGTGCGTATCATCGTGCCATTCGTGGCGGGCGGCACGGCTGACGTGCTGAGCCGGGTGCTGGCGCAGCGCTGGACGCAACAGTACGGGCAGCAGGTGGTGGTGGAAAATCGTCCGGGCTCCGGCGGGCACGTCGGCGCCGAGGCCGCCGCGCGCGCTGCACCCGACGGATATACCATCGTATTCGGCACCATCGGCATTCACGCCGCCTACGGGATTTATTCGAAGCTCAACTACGATCCGGCGCGCGACCTGCAGGCGGTGGCGCTCTATGCGGATGTGCCGTGCGTGCTGATCGTGCATCCGTCGGTGCCCGCGAAGAACGTGAAGGAGTTTATCGAGCTCGCGAAGAAATATCCCGCGCGGCTGAATTTCGGCACGGCGGGCAGCGGCTCGTCGACGCACATGGTCGGCGAGTGGTTCAAGCTCGTCACCGGGGTCAACCTGACGCACATTCCGTACAAGGGCAGCGCGCAGGCGATGCAGGACCTGCTCGGCGGCCAGATCGAGCTGATGTTCGAAAACCTGCCCACGGGGATTGCGCAGATCAAGGCGGGCAAGGTGCGCGCGCTCGGGATGACGAGCAGGGAGCGCAGCCCGAGCATGCCGGAAGTCGTCACTATCGCAGAGGCGGGGGTGCCCGGGTTCGAGGCAACGGCCTGGTTTACCATCGCGGCGCCCGCAAAAGTCCCCGCCGATATCATCCGCAAGCTCAATACCGACATGAATGCATTTCTCACGGCGCCGGAGATGCAGCCGCGCTGGATCGAAATGGGCGTCGTCCCGATGGGCGGTTCGCCGGCCGCCGCGGAAAAATTCTTCGCGTCGGAACGCGAGAAGTGGAACAAGGTCATCAAGGCCGCCGGCATACGCGGCGATTGAGCGCCCGTTGCGCATGATCCGATGAAAAACACGTGGACCGGCAGGTCTTTATTCCTGCAGTTGCTGATCGACGAAGGCATCACGCATCTCTTCGGCAATCCGGGCACCACGGAGCTGGCGATCATGGAAGCGGTGCCGGATTTCCCCCAGTTGAGATACGTGCTGGGTTTGCAGGAATCTCTCGTCGTCGCGATGGCCGACGGCTATGCCCGCGCGTCCAACCAGCTCACGGCCTGCAATCTGCATTGCGCCCCGGGCTTGGGTAATGCGATGGGCGCTTTGTACAACGCGAAATTTTCCGGCTCTCCGCTGATAGTTACGGCCGGACAATATGAAATCGGGTATGGGATACAGGAACCCATGCTCTATGCGCCGCTGGTTCCCATTGCCGAACCGCTGGTCAAATGGGCGATCGAGGTGCCGCGCGTGGAAGACCTGCCGCGGATTATTCACCGCGCGGCGAAGATCGCGCTTGCTCCTCCCGCCGGTCCGGTCTTCATCAGCCTGCCGGGTAGCGTCCTGGACGATGAGGCTGAACTCGATCGCGGCGGCCCCACGCGCGTCGACGCAGGTGTCAGACCGTCCGACACGGTCATCGAAAAAATCGCCAAGCGCATACTTTCGGCGCGCAATCCGGTGATCATTGCGGGACGCGAACTCGCGACCCATGACGTCTTCAGTGAAGCCGGCGAGCTTGCCGAACTGCTTGGCGCCGCCGTTTATCTGGAACCGGTGCCATACAACGCCCGGTTCGCCTCCGATCACCCGGCCAACATGGGCGATTTGACGCGCAATCAGAAAAAAGTGCGGGCGACTCTTGAGCAGTTCGATCTCCTGATCTGTCTGGGCGGGGATCTGCTGCGAATGTCGCCCTTCAGCCCGGTCGATCCGCTGCCCCCCGGCATGCCGGTGATCCATATTACGGAGCGCGATGCGGAATTGGGGAAGAACTACGCGACTGAGCTGGCGATACGCGCCAATATCGGGGAAACGCTGCGCGTACTCGTTCCGGCGGTGCGCGCCAGGCGCACCACCGAACAAGCGGCGAATGCGCAGCAACGGCTCGGTGCGCTGATTCCGCGCAATTGGTCCGCGCAACGGCGGAAAGCAGCCGAAGAGGCCTTGCTTGCCGGGCGCACGACTCCCATCGATCCGCGCTACCTCATGATGTGCCTGGGCGATTTGCTGCCGCCAGACGCCGTGGTGGTGGAAGAAGCGCTCACGGCGGCGCCGGCTGTATCGACTTTCATGCCGGCGCGTGATGCGAAAAGCTTTTACGGTTTGGCGAGCGGAGGGCTGGGATTCGCTCTGCCGGGAGCGATCGGCGTGAGCCTTGCCCAGCCCGGGCGTCCGGTCATAGCCGTGGTCGGCGATGGCAGCGCGATGTACAGCGTGCAGGCGCTATGGACTGCCGCGCATCTCAAATTGCCCATCACCTATCTGATTATCAACAACCGCAGCTACCGAATAATCAAGGAACGTCTGATTTCGTCGCGTAATTCAGATCGCTTCGTCGGCATGGATCTGCGCGATCCCGCCATCGATTTTGTCGCGGTGGCCGAAGGGCTGGGCATGCGAGCCCAGCGGATCAGCGATCCCGGAAAAATTACTTCCGCGCTGAATGAAGCGGTGCGCAGTGGAATTCCCAATCTTGTTGAAGTCATGGTCGCGGACGGATTCGAGCCGAGCACGTCGCTTCGCGGATAGTATTATCATTGCGACAAAAGCCTGGAAGCGATTGCAAAGGCAGTTTGGAGCCGCAGATAAACGCAGATGAACGCAGATAAGTTCAAGGACTTAACGTCGGCCATAGGGCGGCCCCGGATAATTATCTACTTTTGTCCGAAGTTAGATATTTGATTGCGCTGTTGAGTTGTTTTATCTGCGTGTATCTGCGTGTATCTGCGTTTATCTGCGGCTGATTGTCGTTTTTTTATTTCTGAGATCGGTTCCAGTCTCTAAACCATTCCATCCCTAGTGCGAACGGAAAATATGAGCAGCCCCGAATTTAACGCCGTTACGCTCGAAATGCTGTGGACACGGCTGATCTCGATCACCGACGAAGCGGCCGCCGCGCTGGTGCGGACATCGTTCTCGACGGTGGTGCGCGAGTCGAACGACTTCGCCTGCGTGCTGACCGACGAGCACGGCCTCTCGCTTGCGCAGGCGACCGACAGCATACCGTCGTTCATCGGCACGGTGCCGCGCACCATCACCCATTTCCTGAAGGAATATCCGCCCGCGCAGCTCAAGCCCGGCGACATCCTGATCACCAACGACATCTGGCTCGGCACCGGGCACCTGCCCGACATCACCGTCGCGAAGCCGATATTCCACGGCCGCCGGCTCGTCGGTTTCGCCGGTTCGGTCGCGCACTCGCCGGATATCGGCGGCCGCATGCGCTCTCCTGATGCGCGCGAGGTGTACGAAGAGGGCCTGCAGATTCCCGTCATGAAGGCGATGCAGGGCGGCAAGATGGACGCCACGCTGGAGCGCATCCTGCGCCAGAACGTGCGCGTGCCCGACCAGGTGATGGGCGATCTTTACGCGCAGTTCACGGCGTTGACGCTGATGGAACACCACGTCATGGCGCTGCTGAAGGAACACAAGTTGAAATCGCTCGCGGAGCTCGGCCGCGAAATCCATGCCCGGTCGGAAAAAGCGATGCGCGCCGCGATCCGTAAAGTTCCGAATGGGGTGTATCGCCAGACGGCGTTGAGCGACGGTATCGCCGAGCCGATCAAGCTCGAATTGGAGCTCACGGTCAAGGATGATTCCATCGAAATCGATTTCGCGGGTACCGCGCCGCAGGTTACGCGCGCAATCAACGTTTGCATGGCTTACACAATTGCGTACACCTCCTTCGGCGTGAAGGCGGTGCTGGCGCCGCACATACCGAACAACGAAGGCGTGCTGCGCCCGATCACGATCAAGGCGCCGTATGGGTCGATCGCGAATTCGAAGCCGCCCGCGGCCGGCGGTGCGCGCGCGCTGATAGGGCACTTCTTCCCGATGATGGTGATCCAGGCGCTGTCGCAGGCATTGCCGGAGCGGGTGATCGCGACCGTTGGTTCGCCGCTGTGGTGCGTCAATGCGTCGGGGCATCGCGCGGACGGATCGCCTTTCGCCAACATGTTCTTTACCAACGGCGGTTACGGCGCCGCGAACGGACGCGACGGCGCGCATGTGCTGTCGTGGCCGAGCAACGTGTCGTCGACGCCCGTCGAGATGATCGAACAACTGGTACCGCTCAAAGTGCACTACCGCCGGTTTCGCGTCGACAGCGGCGGCAATGGCGAATTTCGCGGCGGCAACGGCCAGGAAGTGTTATTCGAAAGCCGCGCGCCGGGACCGGTGACAGTGGCGTTTCTCGCCGAGCGCACGCGCCCCGAAACCGCGCCGATGGGAATCGCCGGCGGCGAGGCGGGCGCCTGCGGCGAACTCATCATCGACGGCAAGCACGTCAATCCGAAGTCGCAGCATTACATCGAACGCGGCGGCACGGTGCTCATACGCACGCCCGCTGGCGGCGGTTACGGCCGGACCGGCAAGCGCACGCAGGAGCGCATGGCTGCGGATCGCAGCGAAGGATTTGTAAGCTGACAAGCAACAGTCTTTTATTGGGACGCACACATTTTTATTGCCAATTACTCATATTGTGTGCGTTCCAATTTCCCCCTGAAAGGCCTGGTCGATCGCTATAATATAAAGCCCTGACACCACCAGTCTTGTGCATAGCCCGTGCGGATCTATGCCGCCT
>JAYWDM010000243.1:0-5631 GCA_043779885.1 Betaproteobacteria bacterium
CGAAGCGTTGCGCCGCGAGCGCGGTGAACCAGTTGCTTTGCACGAAGGATAGTTCACCCCCATCCCGCCCTTCCCCCGTCAAGGAGGAAGGAGTTTCAGTGTAACCATTTGGGTTCCCTCCCCCGTGAGGGGGGAGGGCTAGAGTGGGGGTGGGGGTGGGGGTGGGGGTGGGGGTGAAGACCGAACCAGCGCGCACGAGCCTGCTTGCATTCGCGCGCGCGACATCGAGCGCCGCGGCGCTCGATTCAACCGCTACCACCCTCACCTGCGGCCGTGCATGCGCAATCGCAACTGCAACGCAGCCGCTGCCGGTGCCGAGATCGAGCACGCTGCATGCGACATGGGCGTCGATGCACTCGAGGGCGAACTCGACCAGCATCTCGGTTTCGGGACGTGGAATCAATACCGCGGGCGTCACCTTGAATTCAAGGCTGAAAAACTCGCGCTTGCCGGTGATGTACGCAACTGGCTCACCCGCTGTACGCCGCGCAACGAGCGCTGCGAACGCTGCACTTTGCGCGGCGCTCAATTGCTCGTCAGCGTGCGCGATCAGATATGTTTCATCGACACCGAGCAGGTGACGCATGAGCGCCCGCGCATCGACCGCATCGAGTCGCGCTGCGGCGAACGCCTGCGCCAGCGTCTGATGCATGGAGCTGGCAACTTGATGTAAAACCCTTCTATTTGTCATTGCGAGCGTAGCGAAGCAATCTCGTTTTACACGGAATTAACGAACAACGAGATTGCTTCGTCGCCTTTGGCTCCTCGCAATGACATAGAGGGGAGTTTTGCATCAAACTTCTACAGAATGGTGGCGTGACGCACGCGCTCATGCCGCCTGCGATTCCTCGCCCAGCGCCGCCAGCTGCTCGGCCTGGTGCTCGGAACTTAACGCCGCCGTGAGTTCGGACATGTCGCCGTCCATGATGGCGGCAATCTTGTAGAGCGTGAGATTGATGCGATGGTCGGTGACGCGGCCCTGCGGAAAATTGTAGGTGCGGATGCGCTCCGAGCGGTCGCCGCTGCCGATCAGCGACTTGCGGGTGGCGGCGGTATGCTGCTGCTGCTCGCGCACCTGCTTGTCCTTGATGCGCGCCGCCAGCACCCCCAGCGCGCGCGCCTTGTTCTTGTGCTGCGAGCGGTCGTCCTGGCATTCGACGACGATGCCCGTCGGCAAATGCGTGATGCGGATCGCGGAATCGGTTTTGTTGATGTGCTGGCCGCCGGCGCCCGACGCGCGAAACGTGTCGATGCGCATCTCGGCGGGATTCAGCACGACGTCCGCCACCGCATCGACTTCGGGCAGCACCGCCACCGTGCACGCCGAGGTGTGGATGCGCCCCTGCGTCTCGGTCGTGGGCACGCGCTGCACGCGATGCCCGCCGGACTCGAATTTGAGTTTCGAATAGGCGCCCGCGCCGGCGATCCTGGCGATGATTTCCTTGTAACCGCCGAGTTCGCTCTGGCTTTGCGACACGACTTCGACCTGCCATTTGTTGCGCTCGGCGAAGCGCGCATACATGCGAAACAGGTCCGCCGCGAACAGCGCCGACTCGTCGCCGCCGGTGCCGGCGCGGATTTCGAGAAATATGTTGCGTTCGTCGTTGGGGTCCTTCGGCAGGAGCTGCGTTTGCAGGTCGGCTTCGAGTTGCGCGAGTCGCGCGCGCGCTTCGCGCATCTCGGCTTCGGCGAATTCGCGCATCGCCGGATCGGCGGCCATTTCCGCCGCCGCCTGCAGGTCGTCTTCAGACGCGCGGTGCGACTTGTAGAGTTCGACCACCGGCGTGATCTCCGCGTGCTCGCGCGTGAGCTTGCGGTAGGTATCGAGGTTCGCGGTGGCGTTTTCGGAACTCAGGAGGCTGTTGAGCTCTTCAAGCCGCAGCGTCAACTGCGCGAGCTTGGCGGCGATGCTGTCCTTCATTCGGATTGTTTCAACTGATGCAGCCGGCGCAGCATGTTCACCAGTTGTTCGCGATCGTCGTCGTTGGCGTGATTGAGCGCATGCGTCGGCGCGTGCAGAAACTTGTTGGTGAGCGAGTGGCTCAGCTGTTCGAGCACCTGCGCGGCAGCGTCGCCGCGCGCGAGCCGGCGCACCGCGCGTTCGACTTCGCGCCGGCGCGCGCGCTCCGCGTCGTCGCGCAGCGCGCGGATGGTCGGCACCAGTTCCCGGTTGTCGAGCCACTGCATGAAGTCCCCGACCTGGGTTTCGATGATGGCCTCGGCCTGCGCCACCGCCGACTCGCGCGCGTCGAGCCCCTCGCGCGCAACCTTGCCCAGATCGTCGACCGTGTACAGGAACACGTCGTCGAGCGCGCCGACTTCCGCTTCAACGTCGCGCGGCACCGCGAGGTCGATGATCAGTATCGGCCGGTGCTTGCGCGCGCGCAGCGCGCTTTCGACGAGACCCTTGCCGATGATGGGCAGCATGCTCGCGGTGCAGGAGACGACGATGTCGTGCACGGCGAGCTGCGACGGCAGATCGTTCAGGCTGATCGCGCGGCCGCGGAAGCGTTCGGCGAGATGCCGCGCGCGCTCCACCGTGCGGTTGGCGAAAGTCATGTGGCGCGGATGGCGCGCGCCGAAGTGTGTGGCGGTCAGTTCGATCATCTCGCCCGCGCCGATGAAGAGCGCGCTTTGCTCGGCAATGCTCGGGTAGATGCGCTCGGCGAAGCGCACCGCCGCGGACGCCATCGACACCGTACTGGCGCCGATGTCGGTTTCGGAGCGCACCGCTTTCGCGACCGAAAACGTGCGCTGGAAAAGCTTGTTCAGCAGCAGCCCCAGCGTGCCTGCTTCGGCGGCGGTGCGCACCGCATCCTTGAACTGGCCAAGAATCTGCGGCTCGCCCAGCACCATCGAATCGAGCCCGCTCGCGACGCGAAACGCGTGTTTGACCGCATGCTCGCGCGGCAATTGATAAACGTGCGGTTCGAGGTGCTGCCCCTTCAGTTGATGATAGTCGGCAAGCCAGCGCAGCGCCTGGCGCGGCTCCGCGGTGTCGCAATAGACTTCGGTGCGATTGCAGGTGGAAATGATTGCGGCCTCCTTGACCGGATTGCGGTCGACGAGGTCGCGCAGCGCCTGCACCAGATTTTCGGCGTGAAAAACCACCTGCTCGCGCAACGCAAGCGGCGCGGTCTGGTGGTTGATGCCGAAGGCGAATAGCTGCATGGTTCCGGTGGCGGCTGAAACGGGCGTATAGTTTATCCGCTCGCCGCCCCCCCGACAATGCGCAACGGTCTTGATTTGGAAAGAATTCCGGCCTTTTCTGCGTACGCGCGGTCACCCCGCGCGCCGGTCATTCCACTTTGATTTTCGCCACCCGCGCGATCTCCGCAAAACGCGCCAGCTCCGCGGCGATGAATTGCGTGAACTCCGCGGGCGAGTTACCAATCGGCTCGTAGCCGCCGGCAAGCAGAAATGCGCGTACCCGCGGCGCCTGCAATGACCGGCGTATTTCGGCATGCAGCCGGTTGATGATTTCGCGCGGGGTATTGGCCGGGGCAAACCAGCCCTGCCAGCCGGTGCGCATTTCAAACCCCGGCAATACCGACTCGCCGAGCGTCGGCAGTTCCGGCAAGCCATCCCAGCGCGCAACACCGGTAAAACCCAGCGCGCGCATTCTGCCGTCCTTGAGGTATTGCGCAACGGCCGACGGCGGCATGAATACGGCCTGGACTTCGCCGCCCAGCAATGCGGTGATGGCCTGCGGCACCCCCTTATAGGGAACATGCAGCAGATGCGTCCCCGCGCGAACGTTGAAGAGTTCGCCGACGAACTGCTGCGGATTGCCCATGCCGGGCGTGCCATAGGCGAGCGGCCTGTCCTTGTTCCTGGCCAGCGCCACGAATTCCCCGATCGAGTGCGCCGGGACGGACGGATTCACCAGTAACAGGTAACCGCTCCCCACCGCCGCGTTCGTGATCGGTGCGAAATCCCGGCGAATGTCGTAGGGAATCTTCGGATAGACGACCTGATTGACCGCGATGCTGCTCGGGGAAAACAGCAGCGTGTAGCCGTCGGGCGGCGCCTTTGCGGCGATCTCTATGCCAATTATCCCGTTTGCACCGGCACGGTTATCGACCACGATGTTACGCCCGAGCTGACTCTCCAGTTGCGCGGTTTGCAGCCGCGCGATGGTGTCCACATTGCCGCCCGCCGGGAAATTCACCACCACGCGGAGCGGACGACTGGGGTACGTCTGCGCGCAAACAATGCCCGTCGCGGCGAATGCCACGAAGGCGCAGGCGAGCGCCAGGCGAAGTCCCGGCCGCAAAGTCATTCGAGCTTCATATCGAGTTGTTTTGCCAGCTTGCGCCATTTGGCAATGTCGTCGCGGATGAACCAGGCGAACTGCCCGGGCGTGCTCGCCCAGACCTCGGCGCCGATCGACGTGAAGCGTTCCTTTGTCTGCGGCATGGCGAGCACTCCGTTCAGCGCCCCATTCAGTTTGGCCACGATGTCGCGGGAAAGTCCGGCGGGCCCGAACACGCCGGAATAAGTAATCGACTCGGCATCCTTGACACCCGACTCCCCCAGCGTCGGGATGTCCGGAAACAGCGTTGCACGGTGCGGAGTGCCCACGGCCAGTGCGCGCAGCCTGCCGGATTTCATGTGGACCGCGGCGGACGACATCTGGTCGAACATCGAATCGATGTGCCCGCCCATCAGGTCGATCAGGCCCGGCCCCGAGCCTTTGTAATACCGGATCAGCACGACTTTGATCCCGGTTTGGTACTGGAACAGATCGCACGCGCGGCTGGTGCCGGCGCCACCGAGCGTGACCTGCCCCGGCCGCGCCTTCGCGAGCGCAATGTATTCCTGCACGTTCTTTGCCGGCAATGCCGGATGCACGAGCAGCACCGAAGGCACGTTGGACACGAACCCGACGGGTGTCAGGTCGGTGAGCGTATCGTAGGGATTTTTCGCATACAGTATCGGCGCGAGCGTGATCGGTCCGGTGGCGCCGAGCGCCAGCGTATATCCGTCCGGCACGCTCTTGGCGACCCGGTCGACGCCTATTGTGCCGCCGGCGCCGCCGTTGTTTTCGACGACGATCGGCTGCCCCAGCGCCTCGGCCAGAGGCGGCCCGATAATGCGCGCGGTGATGTCGAGATTACCGCCGGGCGCGTACGGCACCACGAGTCGAATCGGACGATCGGGATAGGTCTGCGCGCAAACGTGCATGCCTGCTGCCAGCGGCACAATCACGGACGCACTGACCATCCATTGCCGCATGCCGTCTCCTCCGGTGAACCGCCATGACCGCTCCGCGCGCGCCAGCAGCGCAAACGACACTTGCTTGTTATACGCGATACCTGTCGCTATCATGACTTCCCGCGATATTTTAGTGTAGTGCTGCGAAATTGATGCGATATTTCCTCCCCTTCAAGGGGCGGGCCAGGGTGGGGATGGGTTGGCATTCGCGTGTCATTCCCCCATCCCCCTCCCAGCCTCCCCCTTGAAAGGGGAGGAGTTTCGCCGGCAATGCGCGCTGCAAACATCAGCCAGGAGGAACGCCGTGCAGGAGCGACACGTACACGTTGCAACGCCGGACGGAAAAATGGAAACCTTCGTCGTCCATCCCGACGGCGCGGGGCCGTTCCCCGCGGTCGTGATGTTCCAGAACGT
>JAYWDM010000244.1:0-34312 GCA_043779885.1 Betaproteobacteria bacterium
TGGAGTGACTGGGTGGGGTGTATGCCGTGATTATATTCAATGCGGCGCTGCGTGGTGAAAACGCACCAGCCTATATAATGGCCGGGCAATCTCCATGGCACGATGGCGGACGGCGCGGCCGCGTTGTCGCGCAGTGAACGGGCGGTTGCCGCTAACATCATTCGGGGGAGTTATGCCTGCAAGCAGTGGATTACGTTCGATCTTGTGCGTGCTCGCGGGTTTTTTTGCGGCCAGCCCGGTGTGCGGACAAGGTTATCCTGCCAAGCCGATCCGCATGATCGTGCCGTTCGCGCCGGGCGGCAACACCGACATCATCGCGCGCGTATTTACGCCGAAGATGTCGGAAAACCTCGGCCAGCAGATCGTGGTGGAAAACCGCGGCGGCGCCGGCAGCGTGATCGGCACCGAAATCGTCGCCAGGGCCGCGCCCGACGGCTATATGCTGCTGGTGGTTTCCGCGGCGCATACCATCAATCCCGCCATGATCAAAAAGCTGCCGTACGACTCGGTCAGGGATTTCACGCCAATTTCGCTGCTGGCCGACGTGCCGACCGCGTTCGTCGTGCATCCGTCGCTGCCGGCGAAGACCGTCAGGGAATTCATCGCTCTTGCGCGCGCGCGGCCCGGTGCAATCAATTATTCGACTGCCGGCAGCGGCACCGTCGGCCATCTCGCGGCGGAACTCCTGAGTTCGATGGCTAAAATCAAGCTCGTGCACGTGCCCTACAAGGGTAGCGGTCCCTCGATGGTCGATCTGGTCGCCGGTCACGTGCAAATGCAGTTATCGAGCATGCCGGCGGCGATCCAGCATGTGCGCACGGGTCGGCTGCGCATGATCGCGCAGACCGGCAAGCAGCGTTCTTCCGCGGCGCCCGACACCCCGACGATGGTGGAGTCCGGATTGCCTGACTTCGTGGTTTCGAGCGGCTTCGGCATGTTCGCGCCGGCGCAGACGCCGCGCGCCATCATCGAGCGCATCCACGCCGCACTGGTAAAGGCACTGAACGACCCGGCGGTCAGGGAGAATCTGAGCAAGCAGGGCGCCGAAGTGGTGGCCAGTACGCCTGACGAATACGATCAGTTCAACCGCGCCGAGATCGCGAAATGGATCAAGGTTGTGGCGCAGGCAGGCATCGCTCCCGAATAAAAAGGGAGGATCGCATGTTCAAACATATCCTGATCCCGACGGACGGAACCCGCTTGTCACGGAAGGCTATACGCACCGGCGTTGAACTGGCCAGGTTTCACGGCGCCAGGGTTACCGCGGTGCATGCGGTTCCCGACTATCACCTGATGATCGCTTATGAAGGCGCCTTCGATTCCGTCACGGAAGAACGCTTCGCCAAGGAAGCGCGCGTGCGCGCCGAAGGCTACCTGAAAATCGTGCGCAAAGCGTGTCGCGATGCAGGCGTGTCATGTGAGACGGTTTGCGCAACCAGTGATCATCCGTATGACGCCATCCTGAAGACGGCTGCCGCAAAACGCTGCGACCTGATAGTGCTGCACTCGCACGGTCGCCAGGGATTGGCGGCGGTGCTGCTCGGCAGCGAAACGCGCAAAGTGCTGACCTACGCCAGGATTCCGGTCATGGTGGTGCGCTGACCCGCATGGCGCAAATCCGCCGCGGTGGGCGTTCGGTGGTTGGGAGGCGTCGTCAGCGCAACAGGTAGAGAGTTTATCGCGTTGATTTAAAACATATAATGAATTGATTTATGCGGGCATAGATAAATATATTGCAAAGCAGCAGAAAACGCTTGCAAAAGGCTTTTCTCTCAGCCATACTTTGCTTGCGTTGGGCATCTTTTCAGGTGTCGGCGCACATCCTCCAAAACCTCCTCCTTTGGTGGAATCTTAGCGCAGCCCCTCGGGGCTGCGTCTTTTTTCAAGATTCGAACAAAATCGGGCACGTCTGCGCATCACTCAGGTACTCCGCAGGCAGGCCGTTGTTGCGTCGCAAGATATTCATCTTTGCCGACCACGAACTGATTTGCCCATTTCCGGTCGCGCGCACCGTTGCGAGGCCGTCGCTCTGCCGCACGCGGCGCGCTGGCGGTCGCGGCGATGCGCGGCAAGCGATCCATCGAATCGGCTATACTTGCGCGGCCTGTTCGCGGGCGGTTGATTCGAACCGCGCATTTGAGCGGCATGCGCACCGCAGTGCGGGATGGCGAACAGCGCGCATTACCGGCGCCCGCAGTCACACGTAGTGCATAGCCCGATCCGCAATATTGACTGCGGTCAAGGCTATATGGCGTGCCCGCAGTTAATTTATGCTTGGCTCATGCGCGCGCCGGCCCATGGTGGCTGGTCGCGCGTCAAAATCAAGTAAAGGACGTTAATGAAAATCCACGAATACCAGGCGAAAGAAGTCCTGCGCAAATACGGCGTGATCACACCGCGCGGTATCGCGTGCTTCAGCGTCGCCGAAGCGGTCGCGGCCGCCGGGAAACTGGGCGGCAAGGTGTGGGTAGTCAAGGCGCAAATCCACGCGGGCGGGCGCGGCAAGGGCGGCGGCGTGAAACTCGCGCGTTCCGTCGATGAAGTCAAAGCGCATGCAAGCCAGATCCTCGGCATGCAGCTGATAACGCATCAGACCGGTCGCGAAGGACAAAAAGTCCGCCGTCTGCTGGTCGAAGAGGGCGCCGACATCAGGAAGGAACTATACGCAGGGATGGTTGTTGATCGCGGCACCCAGCGCGTTTGTCTGATGGCGAGCAGCGAAGGCGGCATGGACATCGAGGAAGTCGCGGCCAAAACGCCGGAGAAAATCCACAAGGTTTTCATCGACCCGATGCGCGGCTTGCAGGACAGCGAGTGCGATGACGTTGCGCGCAGGATAGGCATACCCGAAGCGTCGTTCGCGAAAGCGCGTACCGCGCTGCAGGGGCTGTATAAGGCATTCGACGAGACTGACGCGTCGCTCGCCGAAATCAATCCGCTGATCCTTACCAACGGCGGCGATGTGATTGCGCTCGACGCGAAAATGACTTTCGACGATAACGCGCTCTTTCGCCATCCCGATATCGTCGCCATGCGCGATCTGGACGAGGAAGACCCGGCCGAGATCGAAGCGTCCAAATTCGACCTCTCGTACATCTCGCTCGACGGCAACATCGGCTGCCTCGTCAACGGCGCGGGCCTTGCGATGGCGACCATGGACATCACCAAGCTGTACGGCGGCAGTCCCGCCAATTTTCTCGACGTCGGCGGCGGCGCGTCGGCGGAGAAAGTGACCGAGGCATTCAAGATCATGCTCAAGAATCCCGCGGTCAAGGCGATTCTGGTCAATATATTCGGCGGCATCATGAAATGCGACGTCATTGCGCAGGGCGTAGTCACGGCCGCCAAAGAGGTGCATCTGAACGTGCCGCTCGTCGTGCGGCTCGAAGGCACCAACGTCGATCTCGGCAAGCGGATACTTGCCGAATCGGGATTGCCTATCATATCGGGCGACAACATGGCGGATGCTGCCGCCAAGGTGGTCAAAGCGGCACAAGGAGCGGCGGCATGAGTATTCTGATCGACAGGAACACCCGCGTGATGACGCAGGGCATTACCGGCAAGACCGGTCAGTTCCACACCAAAATGGGCAAGGAATATGCGAACGGCGCCAACTGCTATGTGGCGGGCGTCAATCCGAAAAAGCCCGGTGAATCGTACGAGGGCATACCGATTTTCGCGACTGTGAAGGAAGCCAAGGAGCAGACCGGCGCGAATGTGTCGGTAATCTACGTGCCGCCGCCGTTTGCGGCGGCCGCCATCGATGAGGCGGTCGATGCCGACCTTGATCTCGTGATCTGCATCACCGAAGGCATACCGGTGCGCGACATGATCCGCACCAAGTACAGGCTGCAGGGCAAACGCACCCGGCTGATCGGCCCGAACTGTCCGGGCGTCATCACGCCCGGGGAGATCAAGATCGGCATCATGCCGGGACACATCCACAAACGGGGCCCGGTCGGCGTCGTGTCGCGTTCGGGCACGCTCACTTACGAAGCTGTCGGGCAACTGATGGAGCAGGGGCTCGGCCAGTCGTCATGCGTCGGCATCGGCGGCGACCCGGTCAACGGCTTGAAACACATCGATATCATGAAGATGTTCAACGCCGACGATGCAACCGAGGCGGTCGTCATGGTCGGCGAGATCGGCGGCGCCGACGAAGAGGAGTGCGCGCGCTGGATCAAGGCCAACATGAAAAAGCCGGTCGTCGGGTTCATCGCCGGCGTTACCGCGCCCCCGGGCAAGCGTATGGGGCACGCGGGCGCCATCATCTCAGGCGGCAAAGGTACCGCGGCCGAGAAGCTGGCGGTAATGGAGGAATGCGGCATCAAGGTAACGCGCAATCCCGCCGAAATGGGCAAGCTGATGAAGTCCGTATTGAAGTAGTGCGCGGCATGTTCCGGGTCAAATGACCGGCGCGTGCAGTGGCAGGCGCAACGTGATTCGACGGCGCGTCGCAGCAAATTGTTGGTATGTATTTGAACGGAGGAGCGAGACGTGGACGCGGCAGGCAACAGGAGTAGACGCGGCAAGCCGAAAGGCCGCGCAGTCGACGCCACGGCGCTCGTCGAAGTGCAGGCACTGCTCGGCAACGCGCCGCGCCGGCGCGATTTGCTGATCGAGCATTTGCACAAGATACAGGATCGCTACGGCCGGCTCGCGGCCGCGCATATCGTGGCGCTCGCGCGCGAGATGCAGCTCGCGACCACCGAAGTCTACGAGGTCGCGACGTTCTACCACCATTTCGACGTGGTCAGGGAAGGCGATGCGACGCCGCCTGCACTGACCGTGCGCGTATGCGATTCGCTGTCGTGCGAACTTGCCGGCGCGCAGCCCCTGCTGGAAAAACTGAAGGTGACGCTCGGACCCGGCGTACGCGTGATCCCGGCGCCATGCATCGGGCGTTGCGAGCAGGCGCCGGCGGCTGTCGTCGGTCAGAACCCGATCGCGCATGCCACGGTCGCAAAAGTAAAAGCGCAGGTGATGGCGAAAAACACCCGCTGCGCGGCGGCCAAGTACATCGACTTTGACGAATACCGCAGGAGCGGCGGCTATAAGGTGGCGGCCGAGTGCCTTGCCGGCAAGCGCGATGCCGAGGATATTTTGAAGGCGATGGAGAACTCAGGCCTGCGCGGTCTTGGCGGCGCGGGTTTTCCGGCCGGGCGCAAGTGGCGCATCCTGCGCGGCGAGCGCGCGCCCCGCCTGATGGCGATCAACATCGACGAGGGCGAACCGGGCACGTTCAAAGACCGCTATTACCTCGAACGCGATCCGCACCGCTTTCTTGAGGGCATGATCGTCGCCGCGTGGACGGCGCAAATCTCTGAAGTCTATATTTATCTGCGTGACGAGTACGCCGGTTGCCGCGCGATACTCGAACGCGAACTCGCGGCAATGCAGAAAAATCCGCCGTGCCCGCTGCCGCCGATTCATTTGCGGCGCGGCGCCGGCGCATACATCTGCGGCGAGGAGTCGGCGATGATCGAGTCCATTGAAGGCAAGCGCGGCATGCCGCGCTTGAGGCCGCCGTACGTCGCGCAGGTGGGGCTCTTCGGCTACCCGACGCTTGAGCACAACATGGAAACGCTTTACTGGGTGCGCGATATCCTGGAAAAAGGCGCCGACTGGTTCGCCGGGCAGGGACGCCATGGACGCAAAGGCCTGCGCTCGTTTTCGGTGTCTGGCCGCGTCAACACGCCCGGAGTGCACCTTGCGCCGGCCGGCATTACGGTCAGGGAACTCATCGCGGAATACTGCGGCGGCATGCTGCCCGGACAGAAGTTTTACGCCTATCTGCCCGGCGGCGCTTCAGGCGGCATACTGCCGGCGGGCATGGGTGATATTCCGCTCGACTTCGACACGCTGCAGCCGCACGGCTGCTTCATCGGCTCGGCGGCGGTGATCATCCTGTCTGATCGGGATAAAGCGAGCGCGGCAGCGCGCAACCTGATGAAGTTTTTCGCGGATGAATCGTGCGGTCAGTGCACGCCGTGCCGTGTCGGCACGGCCAAAGCGCTGAATCTGATGCAGGCCGCGAAGTGGGACCAGCCATTGCTCGAGGAACTGTCGGGCGCGATGGCGGACGCATCCATATGCGGTCTCGGCCAGGCGGCGCCCAATCCCGTGCGCTGCGTGGTCAAGCATTTTGCGCATGAGATCGAATGAGGCGAGGTAAACGATGACGGCGATGAGCAAACCGGAATTCGAAGCGATGCCGGTCGAATTCAAACTGAACGGCAAGGACGTGGTCGGCTACGGCCACGAGACGATAATCCAGACGGCCAAACGCCTGGGCGTTGAAATACCGCACCTGTGCTACAAGGAAGGCCTGCGGCCTGACGGCAACTGCCGCGCGTGCATGGTCGAGATCAAGGGCGAGCGCGTGCTGGCGCCGTCGTGCTGCCGCCAGCCCACCGCCGGCATGGAAGTTACGAGCGACAGCGCGCGCGCCGTCGCGTCGCAGAAGATGGTGTTGGAGTTGCTGCTCGCCGACATGCCGAGGGAACGCCACACGCTCAATTCCGAACTCGACCACTGGGCAGCGCGGCTTAGAGTCGGCAAGCCGCGTTTTGCGGCGCGCCACCAGCCCAAGGCCGATCTGTCGCACTTCGGCATGGCGGTCAATCTCGATTCGTGCATCCAGTGCACGCGCTGCGTGCGCGCATGCCGCGAGGAGCAGGTCAATGACGTGATCGGCTACGCGTTTCGCGGCGAGCATTCGAAGATCGTGTTCGACCTTGACGATCCCATGGGCGACTCGACGTGCGTCGCGTGCGGCGAATGCGTGCAGGCGTGCCCGACCGGCGCGTTGATGCCGGCGCGCAATGCCGGCATGGTGAAGCCCGACAAACAGGTCCACTCGGTTTGCCCCTACTGCGGCGTCGGTTGCCAGCTGACTTACAACATCAAGGACAACCGGATCCTGTCGGTCGATGGCCGCGACGGACCATCGAACCACGGCCGCCTGTGCGTCAAAGGCCGTTACGGTTTCGATTACGTCAATCACAAGCAGCGCCTGACCCAGCCGTTGATCCGCAAAACCGGCGTGCCCAAACGGGTGGACCTGGAGATGGATCCGGCCAATCCGCTCGAATTTTTCCGCGAGGCGACGTGGGACGAAGCGCTCGACCTCGTCGCGGCCAAGCTGAAGCAAATCCGCGACCGCGGCGGGGAAAGAGCCGGCAGAAATGCGCTGTGCGGATTCGGTTCGGCTAAAGGCAGCAACGAAGAGGCGTATCTTTTCCAGAAACTCGTGCGCACCGGATTCGGCAGCAACAACGTCGATCACTGCACGCGCCTGTGCCACGCGTCGAGCGTCGCCGCGCTGATGGAGGGAGTGAATTCAGGCGCCGTGTCAAACCAGGTCAACGATGTCGCGAATGCCGAAGTGGTGTTCGTGATCGGCGCCAACCCGACGTCGAACCATCCGGTGGCCGCAACGTGGATCAAGAACGCGGTGAAACGCGGCACTACGCTGATCGTGGCGGACCCGCGGCGCGGCGATCTCGCGCGTCACGCGGCGCATTATCTGCAGTTCAAGCCGGATACGGACGTGGCGCTCCTGAACGCGATGATGCACACGATAGTGCACGAGGGGCTCGTCGACGAGGACTTCATCCGCAGCCGCACCATCGGTTATGACGAGTTGAAGCGCAACGTTGCCAACTACAGTCCGGAAGCGATGGCGCCAGTGTGCGGCATTGCCGCGCCGACGATCCGGGAAGTGGCGCGGCTCTACGCGAAATCCAAAGGCTCGATGATCCTGTGGGGCATGGGCATCTCCCAGCATGTCCACGGCACCGACAACGCGCGCTGTCTGATCGCATTGTGCATGATGACCGGCCAGATCGGTCGCCCCGGAACCGGCCTGCATCCGCTGCGCGGCCAGAACAACGTGCAGGGCGCATCCGACTCGGGACTGATCCCGATGTTCTATCCGGATTACCAGCGCGTGGGCGATGACGAAGCGCGCGCCCGTTTTGAAAAACTGTGGGGCGCCACACTCGATCCCAAGCCGGGGCTCACGGTGGTCGAGATCATGGACGCGGTGCACCATGGCACGATACACGGCATGTACATCATGGGTGAGAACCCGGCAATGTCGGATCCTGACGCGCATCACGCGCGCGAAGCGCTCGCGAATCTCGAGCATCTGGTGGTGCAGGAAATTTTCATGACGGAAACGTGCTACTACGCCGACGTGATATTGCCCGCCACCGCGTGGCCGGAAAAGACCGGTACCGTGACCAATACGGACCGTATGGTGCAATTGGGCCGCCAGGCGCTCGTCGCGCCGGGCGACGCGAGGTCCGACCTCTGGATCATTCAGGAAATCGCGCGCCGCATGGGCCTCGACTGGAACTACGATGGCGCGCGCGACGTGTTCAACGAAATGCGCAAGGCCATGAACTCGATTGCCGGCATCACGTGGGAGCGCCTCGAAGCCGAATCCTGCGTCACCTATCCGTGCGAGCAGGAGGGCGATCCGGGCGAGCCAGTCGTGTTCGTCGATAGATTTCCGACGCCTACCGGACGCGCCAATCTGGTGCCGGCCGACATCATTCCCGCGGCGGAACAGCCGGACTGCGATTTTCCGTTCGTGCTGATCACGGGACGCCAGCTCGAACATTGGCATACCGGCGCGATCACGCGCCGCGCCACCGTGCTCGATGCCATCGAACCGGAACCGGTCGCATCGATGCACCCGCTCGACCTCGATGCAATCGGCGCCAGACCCGGCGATGTGATCACGGTCGAATCGCGGCGCGGCATCATCTCGTTGTATGCGCGCGTTGACGACGGCACCCCCAGGGGGGCCGTGTTCATCCCGTTCTGTTTCTACGAAGCCGCGGCCAACCTGCTGACGAATCCGGCACTCGATCCGTTCGGCAAGATTCCGGAATTCAAGTACTGCGCGGTCAAAGTCATGCGCGGCGGCGAATTGACGCCGCGTTCAAGCTACGGCGGCGGGCAGGCGATGCAAGCGCTGGTAACGGCATAACGTCATTTGACGAGGGTTGGCGATGGACCAAACGAGCGCGGCGATTGTCGGACAGGCGCACTGGGCGCACAAGCGGGACATCAGGCTTTTCCTGTGGGAAAAGCGGGCGCTCATGCAACCGAGCCGCGGCACGCTGGTGTTCGTGCACGGCTCGTCGATGGCCTCGACGCCCGGGTTCGATTTTCAAATGCCGGGCAGGCCCGATGCTTCGATGATGGACTGGTTTGCGCGCCGCGGTTTCGATACGTGGTGCCTGGACATGGAAGGCTACGGGCGTTCTTCCAAGCATCGCGACATCAACTGTGACGTCGCCAACGGCGCGGATGATCTGGAGGCCGCGATCGATTACATTGCAGACGCGCGCGGCACCGAAAAATTCGTGTTCTACGGCAGTTCGTCGGGCGCTTTGCGCGCGGCGCTTTACGCGCAACGTCATCCGCAACGTGTCGCGCGGCTCGTTCTGAGCGCATTCGTATGGACCGGCAAGGGCAGCCCGACGCTCGCCGAGCGCACGAAGAAGCTGCCTGAATATCGCGCCAACAACCGCCGCAAAATCGACCGCGCGTTCGTAAACACCATGTTTACGCGCGACCACGACGGCGGCGCCGACAAGGCGGTGATCGACGCCTTTGCCGAACAGATACTGGCGCTCGACGATTCGGTGCCGACCGGCACGTACGTCGACATGTGCGCGAATCTGCCGCTGGTGGATCCGGCGAAAATCACCGCGCCGACGCTGATCATGCGCGGTCAGTACGACGGCATCGCGTCGATGGACGACCTGCTCGATTTCTTTGCTCGCCTGCCGAACCCGGACAAGCAGTTCGCCGTGATGCCCGGCATCGCCCACAACAGCACCAAGGCCGCGAATTACGCGATTGCCTACCACATACTGTTGTCTTTCCTCACTCAGCCCGCGCCGGTTTATCGCGGCTGACGCGGCCCCTGCGCACATAAGCCTGCCCGGCGGCGGAGCGCGTAAAATGAGCGAAGGCGATCAGGGCCGGCAACGTCATGCCGGAATACGGGGCGCGGGGACGATGGAGTGCACCGGCGCCGAAAATTGACTGCGGTCAAGGCCGAAGCGTGCGGTGCGGCCTATATTGCCCAGTCCGCGGGCTCATTGCGGCAAAAACGGATTGCTGTCTAAATAAATTCTGTCGAGGATGAACCACCATGGCGTTATCGGACATTGAAATCGCGCAAGCCGCGAAGATGCAGCGCATTACCAAGGTTGCCGCGAAGATCGGCATTCCGGACGATCATCTCGTTCCGTACGGCCACTATAAAGCCAAGGTGTCGCTCGAATACGTCGACAGCCTGGCCGGCAAGAAAGACGGCAAGCTCATCCTGGTAACCGCGATCAGTCCGACGCCCGCGGGCGAGGGCAAGACCACCACCACCGTCGGTCTGGGCGATGCGCTGAACAAGATCGGCAAGCAGACGGTGATCTGCCTGCGCGAGCCGAGCCTGGGTCCGGTGTTCGGCGTCAAGGGCGGGGCCGCCGGCGGCGGTTATGCGCAGGTCGTGCCGATGGAGGACATCAATCTGCACTTTACCGGCGACTTCAACGCGATCGCCCTTGCCAACAACCTGCTTGCGGCGGCGCTCGACAATCATATTCACCATGGCAACGCGCTCGGCATCGATGTGCGGCGCATTGCATGGAAGCGCGTAATGGACATGAACGACCGCGCATTGCGCGACATCACGGTCGGCCTCGGCGGACCCGGCAACGGCTTTCCGCGCCAGGACGGCTTCGATATCGTGGTCGCCTCCGAAGTGATGGCGATATTCTGCCTGTCGAATTCTCTCAAGGACCTGAAGACGCGCCTGGGCAATATCGTCGTCGCCTATACGCGCGAGCAGAAGCCGGTGCTGGCCAAAGACCTGAAGGTGCACGGCGCGATGACTGTGCTCCTGAAGGACGCGCTGCAGCCGAACCTCGTGCAGACGCTTGAAAATAACCCCGCGTTCATCCACGGCGGACCGTTTGCCAATATCGCGCACGGCTGCAACTCGGTGATCGCGACCAAGACCGCGTTGAAACTCGCCGACTACGTCGTGACCGAGGCCGGCTTCGGCGCCGATCTGGGCGCGGAAAAGTTCGTAGACATCAAATGCCGCAAGTCCGGCCTGCGGCCGTCGGCGGTGGTGATCGTGGCGACCGTGCGCGCGCTCAAGTACCATGGCGGCGTCGATCTGAAGGAGCTCAACAAGGAAAATCTTCCCGCGCTGGAAAAAGGCGTGGCCAACCTTGAACGCCACGTCAATAACATCCGCAACCATTACGGCCTGCCGTGCGTGGTCTCGATCAACCATTTCACGTTCGACACGGAGGCGGAAATCGAGCTGCTGAAGAGGAAAATGGCGCACCACGAAGCGCCGGTGATCCTTGCCAGGCATTGGGCGGAGGGCGGTGCGGGCGCGGCTGACGTCGCGCGCGCAGTGGTCGATCTGATAGAAAAAGTGCCCACCAACTTCAAGTTCGTCTACGACGACGCGCTGCCGCTGTGGGACAAGATCAGGGCCATCGCCACCAACATCTACGGCGCGGCCGACGTCACCGCGGACAGCAAGGTGCGCGGCCAGATCAAGAAACTGCAGGACGACGGTTACGGCCATTACCCGGTGTGCGTCGCCAAGACGCAATATTCGTTTTCGACCGATCCGCAACTGCGCGGCGCGCCGTCCGGCCACATGATCAACATTCGCGAAGTGCGGCTCGCGGCCGGCGCGGAATTCGTCGTCATGGTGTGCGGCGACGTGATGACCATGCCAGGCCTGCCGAAAGTTCCGTCGGCGGAGAAAATCGATCTCACCGACGATGGCAAGGTCGTCGGGCTGTTCTAGGCGAAGATTGCGGTGTGTGCCGCGTGGCGGGATGGTTTTCGTCCCGTCGCCGCCCAAAGGCCCGTGACGCGTTCGCCTGCTCCGTGTATAGTTTTGGCCTTCGCGTGGAGCGCCGCGCGGCTTATAACGTATAACCGGCAATTCGAGGAGCTACGCGCATGATCGAATATCTATCTAACCCGGTGTTCTGGGTTGGTCTCGGCCAGATCATCATCGTCAACATCGTGCTGTCGGGTGACAACGCGGTGGTGATCGCGCTCGCGGCGCGCTCGCTGCCGCCCCATCAGCAGAAGCAGGCAATAATCTGGGGATCGGTCGCCGCGATCATCATGCGCGTGATCCTGACGATCCTCGCGGTCGAGATGCTGAAGCTGCCGTATCTGAAACTTGTTGGCGCGTTGCTGCTGTTCTGGATTGCCGTGCAATTGCTGGTGCCCGAGGATCACGACGAAGACGGCGTCAAGAGCAGCGGCAACCTGATGGCGGCGATCCGCACCATACTGATCGCCGACCTGGTGATGAGCCTCGACAACGTGATCGGCGTGGCGGCGGCAGCCAAGGGCGACGACATACTTCTGATACTCGGTCTCGCGATCAGCATTCCGCTGATCATTTTCGGCAGCACCATTATCCTGAAGCTGATGGACCGTTATCCGGTGATCATTACCGGTGGTGCGGCCCTGCTCGGTTGGGTGGCCGGTGAAATGCTGGTCACCGATCCGGTATTGATAGGCTGGATCGCGGCCAACATGCCGTGGATGCACATTCATCTGCCCTTGGTCGGCGAAATCAGCTGGGCGCAGATTCTGGGCGCGGCATTGGTGATCGGCGCGGGCAAATTCATGGCGGCACGTGCTGCGCATGGGGAAGTAAAAGCAGTCGATCTGGCCGCCGATGAGCAACAGACAAAGTCGGGTTGATCGCGGCGACTAATGGGGAGTCAGGCGATGTTGAAAGTATTGATACCGGTGGATGGTTCGGACAGCTCTTTGCGCACGGTTCAGTATGTGATTCAGAAAGCGGCGCTTTACAAGGAGCCGCTTGAACTGCACCTGCTGAATGTTCAGCGGCCGTTTCCCGGTACTATCCGCGGCGTGCACGAACAGGCGGAACAGTACCATCATGATGAAGGCATCAAGGCGCTCGCCGGCGCGCGCAAGCTACTCGACGATGCCGGGCTCAAAAACACCTATCACATCATCGTCGGCGAGGCGGGCGAGGTGATCGCCCATTTCTGCAGGGACAAGCAGATTCAGCAGGTCGTGATGGGCACGCGCGGCGCAAGTTCGGTTGCCAACATGCTGCTCGGGTCGGTCGCGACCAAAGTGCTGCATCTGGTGGAGGTGCCGGTAACGCTGGTGAAGTGAGCGGGCGCGGCGGAAGTTCGCAATACTTGATGGCGGTCAAGTAAATTTGCTTTTGCTTTAAGTACCATGGGCGTTGGGCTGGCGACAAAGATCTGCAGGAAAGCGGACCAAGGGAGTTTTGGAGCGTGGGGGCGTCACAAAATGAGCGGATACATACCCTCACGCTCCCCAGGCGTGGCCAGTTTCGGATCAATCTGAAACAGGTTCTTACTCAGTTAGGAGGATAGGATGGATAAGTCTCTGGTGTTGCGGCGCACGGTTGGGCTGGTGCTGGCAGCGGTAGTGGCAGGGGCCGCCATCCCGGCAGTCGGTGCGGGATGGGAACCTTCCAAACCAGTTGAATTCGTGGTGCCGGCCGGCACGGGCGGCGGCGCGGATCAGATGGCGCGACTGCTGCAGGGCGTGATTTCCAAGAACAACCTGATGAAGCAGCCGCTGATCGTGGTCAACAAGTCGGGCGGCGCGGGTGCGGAGGGTTTTCTCGCCGTCAAGGAATCGAAAGGTGAACCGCACAAGATCATCATCACGCTTTCCAACCTGTTCACGACTCCGCTCGCAACCGGCGTGCCTTTCAACTGGAAGGACTTGACGCCGGTAGCAATGCTGGCCCTCGACCAGTTCGTGCTGTGGGTCAACGCGGACACGCCGTACAAGACCGCGAAAGAGTATCTCGACGCGGTGAGGGCGGCCGGGCCGAGCAAGTTCAAGATGGGCGGCACCGGGTCGAAGCAGGAAGACCAGATCATCACGGTCGCGATCGAAAAGGCCGCCGGCGTCAAATTCATCTACATACCGTTCAAGGGCGGCGGTGACGTTGCGGTGCAACTGGTCGGCAAGCACACGGATTCCAGCGTTAACAATCCGATCGAGGCGGTCGCGCAGTGGCGTGCCGGCAAGCTGCGGCCGCTGTGCGTCTTCGACGATACGCGCATGCCGTACAAGGGCAAGGTAACAGACACCATGTCGTGGAACGACATCCCGACCTGCAAGGAAGCGGGTGTGCCGACCGACTATGTCATGCTGCGCGGCATCTTCATGCCGGGCGGCGCGACCAGGGAACAGGTCGATTATTTCGTCAATCTCTTCAAGCGCGTGCGTGAAACGCCGGAATGGAAAAAATTCATGGAAGACGGCGCCTTCAATACGACGTTCATGAGCGGTGCGGAATATGCAAAGTGGATCGAAAAGGCGGAGAATACCCATCGCGAATTGATGCGGGAGGCGGGTTTCCTGGCCAAACCTTAAGGGGCGCCCCTCACGACTTCGCGTGGCGCCCGCGTGCGCGGCCGCCCGCGCAGCCGCGCACAGGCCGTGAAAGCCGGGTTCCAGTACAGCCATGAATGACAAAAAGCAATCTGCAACGGACGGGCGCGCCGGCATTTCGATGCGTGCCATGGAGGTCGCGACCGCCGTTCTGCTGTTCGTGGTCGGCGCAGTCGTCGTATACGACAGCTATCGGCTGGGCTCGAAATGGGGCAGCGATGGGCCGCAGTCAGGATATTTCCCGTTCTATGTCGGGCTCCTGATCTGCGTCGCGAGCGCGGTCAATCTGGCGCAGGCTTTTTTCACCCGGTCCGCAGACAGCGAAATGTTTGTGACCTGGGGGCCGCTCAAACTGGTGTTGACGGTGCTGATTCCGGCCACGGTCTACGTGCTCGGCGTGAAATACATCGGCATATACGTGGCATCCGCGATCTATATCGCCGTGTTCATGGCGTATCTGGGCAAGTACTCGTGGTTGAAGAGCATTACGGTCGGTCTTGCGGTCAATACCAGTTTTTTCCTGATGTTCGAAGTGTGGTTCAAGGTGCCGCTGTTCAAGGGCAGCCTGGATCCGTTGCGCTTCCTGGGGTATTGATCATGGATAGTGCGCTCCGCTTGTCGTCGCCGGTGAACGCAGGATGTTAGAACTTGGCGCGTTGTTTCACGGCTTCGCGGTCGTGCTGACCCCGTTCAATCTGCTGCTGATGATGATCGGCATCGTGCTCGGCGTCATTATCGGCGTGCTGCCGGGCCTGGGCGGCGCCAACGGCGTCGCCATACTGCTGCCGCTCACGTTCACGATGCCGCCAACTTCCGCGATCATCATGCTGTCGTGCATTTACTGGGGCGCGCTTTTCGGCGGCGCGATTACCTCGATATTATTCAACATTCCCGGCGAGCCGTGGTCGGTCGCGACGACGTTCGACGGCTATCCAATGGCGCAGCAGGGGCGCGCCGGCGAGGCGCTGACCGCCGCGTTCACGTCGTCGTTCGTCGGCGCGCTGGTGGCCGTGGTGATGATCACTTTTCTGGCGCCCCTGGTTGCGCAGTTCGCGCTGCAGTTCGGCCCGCCCGAGTTCTTCGCCGTCTATTTGCTGACGTTCTGCAGTTTCATCGGCATGGGCAAGGGTTCGCCGTTCAAGACTTTGGCCGCGATGATGCTGGGTTTCGCGCTGGCGGCGGTCGGCATGGATACCGTCACCGGTCAATTGCGGCTGATTTTCGGTTTCACCGACCTCATGCGCGGCTTTGATTTTCTGATTGCGGTGATCGGGCTGTTCGGCATCGGCGAGATCCTGCTGTCGATGGAGGAGGGTTTGTCGTTCACCGGCAAAAGCGCAAAAATCGATCCCAAAGTGGTGCTCGAAACGTGGAAAAAGCTGCCGCGCTACTGGCTGACCTCGGTGAGGAGCTGCCTGATCGGCTGCTGGATGGGAATTACGCCCGGCGGCGCGACGCCCGCTTCGTTCATGAGTTACGGCGTGGCCAAGCGCATGTCGCGCAATGGCGACAAGTTCGGCACCGGCGAGATCGAAGGCGTGATCGCGCCCGAGACGGCGGCGCACGCCGCGGGCACCAGCGCGCTGCTGCCGATGCTGGCGCTCGGCATTCCCGGTTCGCCGACCGCCGCGGTGCTGCTCGGAGGCTTGCTGATCTGGGGGCTGCAGCCGGGGCCGCTGTTGTTCGTCGAGCAAAAGGATTTCGTGTGGGGCCTGATCGCGAGCATGTATCTCGGCAATCTCGCCGGCCTGATCATCGTGCTGACCTGCGTGCCGCTGTTCGCGGCAATCCTGCGCATTCCGTTTTCGATCATCGCGCCGGTGATCATCGTCATCTGCGCGATCGGCGCCTACACGGTGCACAACGCGATGCTCGATATCTGGTTCATGCTGCTGTTCGGTGTGCTCGGCTACATATTCAAGAAGCTCGACTATCCGCTCGCACCCTTGGTGCTGGCGCTGGTGCTCGGCGACCGCGCCGAAGATTCATTCCGCCAGTCGATGTTGATGTCGCAAGGCGAAATGGGCATTTTCTTTTCGAACTGGCTGGTCGGCGGCATCACGGCGCTGTCTTTAGTCATGCTGTTTTGGCCGTTGCTGTCCAGGCTGCTCCAGCGACTGCGCGGGGACTGACCGCGGGAGTCGGGGATGGCGCACCGTGCGCGAGGACGCCAGCATGGCCCCGGCTATCGCTGGCCGCAACTTATCCTTTGCATCATCTGCATGGCGATGGTGGCCAACCTGCAATACGGTTGGACGTTGTTCGTCAACCCGATCGATGCCCGCTTCGGCTGGGGGCGTGCCGCGATCCAGGTAGCGTTCACGATTTTTATCCTCACCGAGACCTGGCTGATGCCGATCGACGGCTATCTCGCCGACCGTTTCGGCGCGCAGCGGGTGACCATGGCCGGCGGGGCGCTGGTTGGCATTGCGTGGGTGATGAACGCGTATGCCGGCTCGTTGATGACTCTGTACTTTTCCGCGGCGCTCGGTGGCGCGGGCGCCGGTGCTGTTTACGGCGCTTGCATAGGCGCGGCGCTCAAGTGGTTTCCCGACCAACGCGGGCTTGCCGCAGGGCTCACCGCGGCCGGCTTCGGCACTGTCTCAGCGCTTACCCTGCTGCCAATCCAGGCCATGATCAAGTCGAGCGGTTATGAGACTGCCTTCCTGTATTTCGGCATCGGCCAGGGGCTGATCGTTTGTCTGGCCTCGTTCGGTCTTGCGCCGCCGCGGGAAGCGGGGTCGCGTCCAGTAACGACCGCAGCGCAGTATGCGACGCGCAACTACCGGCCGCTGCAGGTCGTGCAAACACCGGTGTTCTGGGTGATGTACCTGATTTTTGCGTTGATGGCGGCGGGCGGCTTGATCGCAGCCGCGCAGCTCGCGCCGATTGCCAAGGATTTCAGGATCGCCGACATGCCGGTATCGATACTCGGTCTGACGCTTCCCGCGCTGTCGTTTGCACTGGCTATCGACCGGGTGTTCAACGGTCTCTCGCGGCCGTTTTTCGGCTGGGTATCCGACCGCATCGGGCGCGAAAACACCATGTTCATTGCATTTGGCATAGAGGCGGTCTGTATCCTCGCGCTGGCCCGGTTCGGCGGGGATCCTGTCATGTTCGTGTTGCTCGCCGGCGTGGCATTCTTCGCGTGGGGCGAAATCTACAGTCTGTTGCCGGCGACCTGCGCCGACTCCTTCGGTTCGCAATACGCCGCGGCCAACGCGGGTTTGCTCTACACCGCAAAAGGCGCCGCGTCGCTGCTGGTGCCGGTGTCCAGCCTGCTGACCGATGCGACGGGGAATTGGCATGCCGTGTGTTACGTCGCGGCGGGATTGAACGCCGTGGCCGCGGTTACCGCGCTCGCGGTGCTCAAACCGATGCGCGCGCGGCAGCTCGCCGCGGACAGATCGCGGGAGCCGCAGCACGCGCCGAAGGCGGGGTAAGAGCGCTGGTTGTGCATTCCGCGGCGCTCTGCGCTAGCGCGGATACGGGGCGGTAATTTGCTCCGTTTTCGCAAGCTCGACCTCCGCCGCAATCAGTCCGTAGGTCACCAGGAGCACCGCCAGCGTTGCCAGCACGCGTTTGGTCGTGTGCCAGAACAAATTTGACACCGTCATTACCTGGATCAGCAGGATCGATTCGTGCAGGGCATATTGGATAGTGCGTTGCATGGCGTCTCCTCGTTGGGCTGGTTTGGGGTAAGAATCTGCCGCGGCTGCCGGAAGTTGCGCCAGTGACCGCGTGAGACCATTGTCAGCGCAGGTGCCGGTGAAGAAAATCAGCTTGAGGTAATAAGCCGCCCGTATGGGCGGCGGCCGGCCGGCAGGCCCGGCGCAATGCGCGAAGCCGCCGCCAGCGCGGAACTGCGGGGAGTGGCGTGCGCGCGGTGGCGTGGCGGCCGGTTGCGAAGTGGTGCTATGACCTAGGTCATAGCGGGTCACGCCTGCTCAGATTTTGCCGCGTTTTTTCAGCCGGGATAGAGTTTCGGGCGACAAATTCAGATAGGACGCGAGTTCTTTTTTTGGCAGCCGTTCAACCAGCGCCGCGTGCTTGCGCGTAAAGCGCGCGACGCGCCCCGGGGCGTCGAGCAAATGCAGCGTAATGGTGTGCGCCATCACTTCGCTCATCAGTTTCATCACCTCGAATTCGAAGCCGTTCTTGACCGCCGGATGCCGATCGATAAACGCGACCCATTCCTCCATGGGCAGCCGTGCCGTGCGCGCACGCGTGACCGCGCGTATCGAGTAAGGGATCGGGGTTTTCAGCCGCCATGCCGCATAGCTGGTATCGATTTCGGTTTCGGCCGCAAAACGCAGGATCATTTCCTTGCCGGCCCGCGTTGACACGACGCGCTTCAGGATGCCGTCGAGGATGAAATACTGTTGCATCGACGAGGCCCCCTGGTTTTCGAGCGGCGCGCCTTTGGCGTAGTCCGTTATGTCGACCAGCGGTTCGAACTCGTCCCATTGCTGGCGGTTGAGCGATTTCAACACCAGATTCTGACGCAGTTGCAGCCGCACTATCGTAGCTTCCGGGTGGCGGGCGAGCGAAGTCATGAGTTGGGAAAGGGCGCTGTTGGAGTCGTTACGTCAGAGGGAATGCAGTGCCCGTTGAGTATACCAAAACATGAAAAATTGACCGTGGTCAAGGTGACTGGCCGGCCGACTGCCTATATTTGAACGCCCTAAGAAAACCGCGGATTTCCGGATTCAAAGTACGCGTCATCCCTGAAGGAGGTTGCAATGGATACGGTAAGCGAAAATAAAGGCGCCGCGACTGCCACCAAAGAAGTGACCGACGGCTTTCATCTGGTCATCGATGCCCTCAAACTCAATGGGATCGACACGATCTTCGGTCTGCCCGGTATCCCGATCACCGACCTCACCCGCAAGGCACAGGCCGCAGGCCTGCGCGTGATTTCGTTCCGCCATGAGCAGAACGCCGGCAACGCCGCCGCAATCGCCGGCTTCATGACGCAAAAGCCCGGCATCTGCCTGACGGTGTCCGCCCCCGGCTTCCTGAACGGTCTGACCGCACTGACCAACGCGACCACCAACTGCTTCCCGATGATCCTCATCAGCGGCTCCAGCGAGCGCGAGATCGTCGACCTCCAGCAAGGTGACTACGAGGAAATGGATCAGTTGGCCATCGCCAAGCCGCTGTGCAAGGCCGCTTTTCGCGTGCTGCACGCCGGGGATATCGGCGTGGGCGTCGCGCGCGCCATTCGCGCCGCCGTCTCCGGCCGCCCGGGCGGCGTCTACCTCGACCTGCCGGCCAAGCTCTTTGCGCAGACGATGGACGCGGAAGCCGGCAGCAAATCGCTGATCAAGGTGGTCGATCCGGCGCCGCGCCAGATCCCGGCCCAGGACGCCGTGCAGCGCGCGCTTGACTTGCTCAAGAGCGCCAAGCGTCCGCTCATCGTGCTGGGCAAGGGCGCCGCCTACGCGCAGGCCGACGCGGACATCCGCGCCCTGATCGAAACGACCGGCATCCCCTACCTGCCGATGTCCATGGCCAAGGGTCTGTTGCCAGATACGCACGAACAGTCTGCTGCTGCCGCCCGCTCCTACGTGCTGCCCGGGGCCGATGTGGTGATGCTGGTCGGCGCCCGCCTGAACTGGCTGCTTGCGCATGGCAAAGGCAAGACCTGGGGCGGCGCGGACCACAAGGCGTGGGGCGGCCAGAAGTTCATTCAGATCGACATCTCGCCACAGGAAATGGACAGCAACGTCCGTATCGACGCACCGCTGGTTGGCGACATCGGTTCCTGCGTGTCAGCGCTGCTCGCTGCGATTGGCTCCACCGCGGGCTCCGGTTGGGCCAGGCCGCCGGCCGAGTGGACAGGTGCAATCGCCGAGCGCAAGAACAAGAACCTTGCCAAGATGGCCGAGACCCTGGCCCGCGATCCGACGCCGATGAATTTTCACAGCGCGCTGAACGTCGTGCGCGACATCATCAAGGCCAACCCGGACGCCATCCTGGTCAACGAAGGCGCCAACGCGCTGGACTTTACGCGCAGCATCGTCGACATGTACAAGCCGCGCAAGCGTCTGGACGTCGGCACGTGGGGCATCATGGGGATCGGCATGGGCTTTGCCGTCGCGGCCGCCGTGGTCAGCGGCCAGCCGGTAATCGCGATCGAGGGCGACAGCGCCTTCGGCTTCTCCGGCATGGAAGTCGAGACCATCTGCCGCTACAACCTGCCGGTCTGCGTGGTGGTTTTCAACAACAACGGCGTCTACCGCGGTACCGACGTCAATCCGACCGGCGGCCCCGATGTCGCGCCCACCGTGTTCGTCAAGGGTGCGCGCTATGACAAGCTGATGGAGGCCTTCGGCGGCGCGGGGGTGCATGCGACGACGCCGGCCGGGTTGCGCAAGGCGATGGAAGAAGCCATCCGTTCGAAGAAGCCCACGCTCATCAATGCCGTCATCGATGAGACCGCCGGCACCGAAAGCGGCCGCATCACGAGCCTGAATCCGCAAAGCGCGAAAAAGACATAGCGCCTGGAGCGGACGCGACAAGCGCGCCGCTCAAGCGGCCGCGAACACGAGCGGACCAGCGTCGCTCATCTCGCGGCGAAAAACGATAACGAGTGAGGATCCAATGGAAGCATTGAAGGGTGTTCGAATACTGGATATGACGCACGTGCAGGCGGGGCCGACCTGCTCGCAACTGCTCGCGTGGATGGGCGCGGACGTGATCAAGTTCGAGCCGCCGCAGGGCGATGCAACGCGCGGCCAGTTGCGCGATGTGCCGAATGCCGACAGCCTTTATTTCACGATGCTGAACTGCAACAAGCGCTCGATTACAGTCAACATGAAGTCGCCGGAAGGCAAGGTGGTATTCGTGGAATTGCTGAAGAAATGCGACATCATCATGGAAAATTTCGGTCCGGGCGTGCTCGACCGGTTCGGCTTTACCTGGGAAAAAATTCATGCGATCAATCCGCGCATTGTGATGGGTTCCATCAAGGGATTCGGTTCGTCCGGACCCTACGCCGATTTCAAGGCATACGAAAACGTGGCGCAGGCGATGGGCGGCGCGATGAGTACGACCGGCGTTCCCGACGGGCCGCCATTTGTCACCGGCGCGCAGATCGGCGACACGGGCACCGGGCTGCACCTCGCGATTGGACTGCTCGCGGCGCTGCGTCAGGCGAGCATCACCGGGCAGGGGCAGTATGTCGAAGTGGCAATGATGGACGGCGTGATGAACCTGTGCCGGGTCAAGTTTCGCGACCATCAGCGTCTGACCCGCGGCGAGCTTACAGAGTATTCCGTGCCCACGTATAAAGGCATGGGTGAAGTCCCGCGCGCGGGCAACGACTCCGGCGGCGGGCAACTCGGCAATGCCATCCACTGCAAGCCGCACGGCGCGAACGACTGGCTCTATGTGGTGGTGCAGGAAGCGGTGTGGGGCGCGCTGGCGAAACGCATTGGACCGGATATCGGCATGCCCGACCTTGCCACCGATGCGCATTTTCAGGCCATCGGGGGGCGGCGCAAGAACCAGCAACTCATGTGGACGCTGATCAACAAGTTCGCCGAGAAATACACCAAGCGCGAATTCATGGCGATTCTGAACCCGCTCGATGTGCCCTGCGGTCCGATCATGTCGACGGAGGACCTCGCCAACGACGAGCATATTCGCGGCCGCGACATGTGGGTCGAACTCGACCATCCGCAGCGCGGCAAATGGTACAACGTCGGCATGCCGATCAAACTGTCCGCGTCACCGGCGAAAATCGAGCGTTCACCCACCCTCGGCGAGCATACTGACGAAGTCCTGAAAGAGGTGCTCGGCTGGAGCGATGCCGAGATCGGCGCCAGGAGGCAGGCGGGCGCGTTTTCCGCGCCGCCGAAAAAGTCGGCATGATCGCAGCAAACAGCAAACGCAAGAGTATTTTGTGATTGGCACAACGATGAAAATCGCAATTATCGGGCAGCAGGATTTTAGTTACGACATAACATTCGCTGACGCGAATGTGAGTCTCCACTGAAATCCCGCCGGGGAGCAACGAAGATGAAAATCGCAATTATCGGGCAGCAGGATTTTGGGAAAGCAGTGCTGGATGCATTTCTCGCGCGCGGCGACAGCGTGGCCGCGGTGTTTTGCGCGCCGGAGAAGGCAGGCGCGCGGCCGGACGTATTGCGTGTCGCGGCGCAGGAGAACGGGATCAAGGTCTTCCAGTTCAAATCATTGCG
The DNA here is from genome assembly GCA_043779885.1 of Betaproteobacteria bacterium. Taxonomy (GTDB): domain Bacteria; phylum Pseudomonadota; class Gammaproteobacteria; order Burkholderiales; family SG8-41; genus PALSA-1004. The sequence goes on from JAYWDM010000244.1 coordinate 22,692, forward strand.
CGCGCCTGAAGCGACGCAGGCGATGCGGGACGCCGACGCCGACATCGGGATAATGGCTTTCGTGCTCCAGTTTGCGCCACAGGAATTCGTGAATATTCCGCGGCATGGCACGATTCAATATCACCCTTCGCTGCTGCCGAAGTTTCGCGGGCCCAGTTCGATCAATTGGCCGATTATCAAGGGCGAAACCACAACGGGATTGACCATATTTCGTCCGACCGATGGACTCGATGAGGGCGCGATTGTCCTGCAGAAAGAAACGCCGATAAGCCCCGACGACACCTTGGGTACCGTCTATTTTGACCGGTTGTTCCCACTCGGTGTAAGTTCGATGCTGGAGGCGGCTGATTTGGTGGCGGCGGGCAAACATAAGGAAGTAGTGCAGGATGAGTCGCGGGCGAGCTATGAAGGCTGGTGCCGCGGCGCAGAGGCAAAAATAGACTGGGCGAAGCCCATCGATCATGTGTATAACCTGATTCGCGGTTGCAATCCTGCGCCGGCAGCCTGGACAACGCACGGCGGAAAAAAACTTCAGATATTTGATGCGCGCAAGATAGTTTTCCGGCGTTTTGCCGAGGTCACGGGCAAAATCGGTGAAGTTACCGATGTCACGCCGCAAAGTTTCAAGGTGACTGCGCAAGGGGGCATGATCGAGGTCCTCAAAGCACGTTTCGAGGATGGCAAGAAACTGGCGGGCGGTGAAGTGGCAAAAACCGGGGGGCTGCAGGCCGGCAGCATGCTTGGCGGCTGAAGTTTTCCGGCTTCCGGCGTCAGAAAAAGCCACCCTCAGGGTGGCTTTTTAGCGTTATTTGTGCGCTGCCACACCCACTTTCACCGGCGCTTATCGTCAACTTGGCTACAATTTCCAAATCGCGCCGTACATGCGCCGCTTGCATAACTGTGGTTAAGGCAAGCAAAATGCAATTTGGCGCGTGGGCGCACCACGGGGATTCGATACGGTTTCTGGCGCACTTATGAAAAAAATCATATACTTGTTGGCAAATACCGTAAAATAATTGAGTCTTCAGCGTTAACCCATTAGAAAAAAAATATAAAAAATAGGTGTTGGGATGAAAAATTTGACTTTTTGGAAGTCGGATTGGTTTCTCGGGGTCGTCATTGTCCTCGTGATCGCGCTATTCAACCGATTAAACGACCTCATACCCAGTCTGGAGCGCAAAGCGTACGACCTGGGCGTCATCGCCACTGCGCGTACGCCGTCCGACAAAATCGCGATCATTGCGATTGATGCCGATAGCCTCGACAAGATCGGCCGCTGGCCGTGGTCCCGCGAAGTGCTTGCCAAAATGACCGATATGCTTGCCGCCACCAAGGCCAAGGCTATCGCGTATACCGTCCTGTTTTCCGAACCCCAGATTGACCCGGGCTACGTCTACATTGCCAAACTGCTCGAACTGGCGTCGAAAAATGGTGCGCCCGCCGACGATCCTAACGCGCAAAGCGGCGCCCCTGTTACCGGCCCAATGGGACCATTTGTCACGGTGCTCAAGGAGGCCGAGGAAACGCTGAACGTAGACCGCAAGCTTGCCGGCAGCTTTGCTCGCGCTGGCAACGTGGTGCCGATCATGCTGTTCGAACTCGGCGAGCCCCGGGGCAATCCGGATAAGCCGCTACCCGACTACGTTGCCGCGAACGCGCTGCCGAAGGCCGCCAAAGGCGCGGAGGAAAATGTGCTGCTTACGCGAAGGGTGGATTACCCGATCGAGATCATTGGAAAATCGGCCGCCGCCCTCGGCCATCTCAATGCGACGCCGGACGTGGACGGCGGCACTCGCACCGAACCCCTGGTGCTCATGTACTTCGACAAGATATTTCCATCGCTGTCCATGATGATCGCGGCCAAGGCATTGAATTTGGGCTTGAACGACATCAAGATCCAACCCGGCGAAAAGGTGACGCTCGGCAGGTTGAACATCACCACGGATTCGCTGACCCGGATGTACACCTATTTCTACAAGGACCGCGAGGGACGTCCGGCATTTACCATCGATTCCTTTTACGACGTGATAAACGGCAAGATTCCGGTCAGCAAGTACCAGGACAAGATTGTGCTGATTGGTCCCACGGCCGCGGGTCTCGGCAGCGCAACCGTCACCCCGGTGTCGTCGGCGATGCCGCCAGTGCTTGTGCTCGCGCACTCGGTTTCGTCGATACTTTCCGAGCACTTCTTCGTGACACCCGCGTGGGGCTACTGGGTAGAACTGCTCGTTCTCGTGTTGATTGCCGCCTACCTTATTGCGCTGTTGCCACGCCTCAAAGCGACGCAGGCGCTCGTGATATCGAGCGGCATGTTCGTGCTTTTGCTGGTCGCGCATTTCTTGCTGATGACGACGAGCGCGATCTGGATACAGCTCATGTTACCGGCCACTTTGCTGCTCGTCGGGCATCTGGCCCTCGTGTCCAAGCATTTTATCGTTACCGAAAGCGGCAAGGCGCGCTCGGATGTCGACCTGGCGCAAAGTCACCGCATGCTCGGTCTCGGCTACCAGGGCCAGGGGCAACTCGACACGGCATTCGACTATTTTCGCAAGCTGCCGCCTGATGACTCAGTGCTCGATCTGATTTACAACCTTGCGCTCGACTACGAACGTAAGCGGCAGTTCAATAAGGCGGAAAACGCGTTCCGCTACATTTCCGAGAACAATCCGAAGTTCAAGGATATCGCGGATCGGGTGGGTCGCGCGAAGGCCATGTCCGAGACGGTCATACTCGGCGGTGGCGGCGGCCATCCCGGCGGGACGGTGATACTGCCCGGCGGCGGCGTCGAGAAACCCATGCTGGGTCGCTACCAGGTCGAAAAAGAACTCGGCAAAGGCGCGATGGGCGTTGTGTACCTGGGCAAGGACCCGAAAATCGGCCGCGTGGTCGCGATCAAAACGATGGCGTTGTCGCAGGAATTCGATGCGGACGAGCTACAGGACGTGAAGGACCGTTTCTTCCGCGAAGCGGAGACCGCGGGCCGCCTGAATCACCCGTATATCGTGACGATTTTCGACGCCGGCGAGGAACACGATCTCGCCTACATTGCAATGGAGTTTCTGAAGGGCAAGGACCTGACGCCTTTCATCAAGCCCGAAACCCTGCTGCCGCTGCCGAAGGTCCTGAGCATCATCGCGCGCGTGGCCGAAGCGTTGTCTTATGCCCACACCAATAGCGTCGTGCACCGGGATATCAAGCCTGCCAACATCATGTATGAACTTGAAAGCGATACCGTCAAGGTCACGGACTTCGGCATCGCCCGCATCACCGACTCCTCCAAGACCAAGACCGGCATGGTGCTCGGCACACCGAGCTACATGTCGCCCGAACAGCTTGCGGGCAAAAAAATTCAGGGCAGTTCGGACTTGTTCTCACTGGGCGTGACGCTTTACCAGATGGCTTGCGGCCATTTGCCGTTTCAGGGCGATTCGATGGCGCAGCTCATGTTCAAGATCGCCAATGAGCCGCATGCAGATATCCTGACCTATAACCCGACACTCTCGCCGAGCGTGGTTGACATCGTCAATAAGTCGCTCGCCAAACAGCCGGAGGAGCGCTACCAGACCGGGGCCGAGATGGCGGAAGCGATCAAGGCATGCCTGGCGAGCGGTGGGGACGCCGCGGTCAAATCGGACGTTGTTGACATCGGGATATAGCCGCTATGACCGTCAATCTCGGCACTGCCATTGAAATCGCGACCGCCACCGACTCCGGGATGGTGCGCTCGCATAACGAAGACAGTATCGCCACCGACGCGGATATCGGTCTGGCGGTGCTCGCCGACGGCATGGGCGGATACAACGCAGGCGAGGTCGCGAGCGGCATCGCGGTCGCAATGCTCATGAGCGAAATGAAACAGGTGCTCGAGAAAAACAATCCATACGATGTCGACAGTTCCGGGGAAACGCTCGCGGAAAAGCTGGTGCGGGAGAACTCGGCCAAGGCAAACGGCGCGATTTATCAGACCGCGACGAGCCAGCCGCAGTATTCCGGAATGGGCACCACGCTCGTTATTGCGTTGTTTTACGATAATCGCATGACGGTCGGGCACATCGGCGACTCGCGGCTTTATCGCCTGCGCGGCGACACGTTTGAGCAGATCACCCGCGACCACTCGCTGTTGCAGGAGCAAATTGACAGCGGCATGATTTCCAAGGAGCAGGCGCGCTTCTCGCAGAACAAGAATCTGGTGACGCGCGCTGTCGGCATCGACCCGGAAGTGGAAACCGAGATTCACACTTATGCGGTCGCGCCGGGCGACATCTACCTGCTGTGTTCGGATGGATTGAGCGACATGGTGGTTGACGACGAGATCCAGTCTACGTTGAGCACCCTGCAATCGAATTTGCAGCTGGCGGCCACGCAACTCGTCCAACTCGCCAATGACAGCGGCGGACGCGACAATATTTCAGTAATCCTGGTGCGAATCGTAAAGGATTTCGGGGCGCCCACCGGATGGTTTGCCAAATTCAAGGCTTGGTTTAGATAATAAGGTTACAGGGATACTGCCATGGCGAAGTTGATCATGAGTCTGGACAATGCGGTGATTCGGGAGGTATCGCTTGATAAAGAGCGGTTTACCATCGGCCGCAAGGCGCACAACGACATTCAGATCGACAATCTGGCGGTTAGCGGTGAGCATGCGTTGATAGTGACCATACTCAAAGATTCCTTTCTTGAGGACCTGGGCAGCACGAACGGCACTTTGGTCAACGGCAACCCGGTCAAGAAACACATTCTGCAGAACGGCGACGTTATTGAGATCGGCAAGTACAAGCTGAAGTACGTGACGGAAGCGCAGACCGGGCAAACCTCGGTTGCAGATTTCGAAAAAACCATGGTGCTGCGTGCACCCATCGGCAAGCCGGCTCCGTCAGGCCAGGTAGCGGGCAGCCTGGGTGATACCCAGATCAACCCGGCTACCTCACCAAGCGCAGCGCCCCCTCACGCGGCGCCCGCAAATCCGGCGCCCCCCAACCCGGCCGCCACGCAAAGCCAGCCGGCGGTGCAGGCTGCTGCGACGCCGCCACCGGTCAAGCCGCCAGAAAAAATCGCGTCGATCCAGATCCTGACGGGAGGTGCGGCAGGCAAGGAACTCGAGCTGACCAAGAACCTGACGACGCTTGGCAAGCCGGGGGTGCAGGTGGCCGTGATCACGCGCCGGCCGCATGGCTATTTTATTACGCATGTCGAAGGCGCCAATTTTCCCGTGATCAACGGCAAGACGCTTGATGCGCAAGCGCACCAACTCAACGACCATGATGTGATCGAACTGGCAGGCGTAAAAATGGAGTTCTTTTTCAAGGCCGGCTAGGCCGCAATGCCCGGACGGACGCAGCCAGCCGGCCATCGACCGTGTCACGCGACGTTCTGGACTTGAAAGGGCGGCGCGGAAAGCACGCAGTGGAGATGGCAAGGCGGGCGGGCGGGGGCAGCGGATCGCGGGACGGGTGACGATAACGCTGAGTTTGGCACAAAACTTGCATAGTTGGTGCTGGGCTGCGGCGTTGGTTGCGTGGCGCGGCCGGCGGCACAGGAGGCGGTTTGAAAAAAAACGTGGTTCGCATCGGCTTGGGCGTGCTCTTGCTGCTGGTATTTCTCGGGCACGCGGCGAAGTATTACAAACTGCCTCTCGTCGAGCGCCTGGAGGCCATCGTTTACGATACGCGGCTGGTGTTGACGATGCCTCGCACAATAGATCCGCGCATTGTCATTCTCGACATCGATGAAAAAAGCCTCGTCGAGAAGGAGAAAGGCGGCGAAGGCCGCTGGCCATGGCCGCGCGACCGTCTGGCACTCCTGCTCGACAAACTCTTTGACCATTACAAGATAGCCATTGTCGGCTTCGACGTCGTTTTCGCCGAACGTGACGACAGTTCGGGCCTGCGCGTGCTCCAGCAGCTTGCGCAAAAGGAACTGAAGGAAATCCCCGGATTTCAGGCGACGCTCAAACAGCTGCAACCGGAACTGGAATATGACGAGCTGTTCGCCGGCCGCATGCGCGACCGCGCGGTTGTACTCGGGTACACCTTCAATTTCGACAAGGAGACTATCAAAGGGGAGTTGCCGGCGCCCGTGTTGCCTGCAGGAACGTTTGGCGCGAAGAACATCGATTTTCACAGTTATGGCGGCCATACCGCCAATCTCGCCGTGCTGCAGAAAGCAGCGGCAACCGCGGGCCATTTCAGCATCGAGCCCGATGTCGACGGCATATTGCGCCGCGTGCCCATGCTCGCCGAGTCCGGTGGCGCCTATTACGAGCCGTTGTCGCTTGCGATGGTCCGCCTGATTATTGGCAGTCCTAAAATCACTCCCGGCTACCCTTCGGACAAGATATGGTCGAGAAATTATTCAGGTCTCGAATGGCTTGAGGTCGGACCATTGAAGATCCCGGTCGACGAGCGGGTGACCGCGTTGATTCCGTATCGTGGCGGGCAGCGGAGCTTCAGCTATATTTCCGCGGTCGACGTGATGAGCGAACGCACTGATCTCGCGCAGTTACAGGGCAAGATCGTTTTGGTCGGCACCACCGCGCCGGGGTTGCTCGACCTGCGGGCCACCCCGGTCGACAACGTCTACCCGGGTGTGGAAATCCACGCCAATATGATCAGCGGGATGCTGGACCGCAACATCAAGCAGAAGCCGCCTTACGTCATAGGCGCCGAGTTCCTGTCACTTTTGATTGCGGGACTTACAATGGCATTGCTGCTGCCGCTCCTGAATCCGATGAAATCGTTGCTTGTGACCGTCGCCGTTCTGGTGATGGTGTTATTTTTTAATCTGCTTGTGTTTCATGTGGGCAACCTGGTGTTGCCGCTCGCGTCGGGGCTTTTGCTGATCTCGCTGCTGTTCGCGCTCAACATGACCTACGGGTATTTCGTTGAAACGCGCGGCAAGCGCCAGATTGTGGGGCTATTCGGCCAATACGTGCCGCCTGAGCTGGTCGACGAAATGGCGCTCAATCCGGAAAGCTTTTCGATGGAGGGCGCATCGCGCGAAATGACGGTGTTGTTTACCGACGTGCGTGGCTTTACCACCATATCCGAGGGGCTCGATCCCAAGCAGCTGTCGCAGTTGATGAACGAATTTCTGACCCCGCTTACCGAAGTCATTTACAAGCATCGCGGTACCGTGGATAAATTCATGGGCGACTGCATCATGGCATTCTGGGGCGCGCCACTCGCCGATCCGGCGCATGCCCGTAACGGCGTGCTCGCCGGCATGGAGATGCACGAGGCCCTGCAAAAGCTCAAGCCTGAATTTCTGGCGCGCGGCTGGCCTGAAATCCGCATTGGCGTCGGCCTCAACACCGGCCGCATGAGTGTCGGGAACATGGGTTCGAAGCTCAGGACTGCCTATACGGTGATGGGCGATGCGGTAAACCTCGCATCGCGGCTCGAAAGCATCACGAAAGAGTATGGCGCGGATATCATCGTCGGCGAGGGCACTAAAGATGCGGTGCCCGACGTGGTGTTTCGGGAGCTTGACCGCGTGCGCGTCAAGGGCAAGGATGTTGCAGTGGCGATTTTTGAGCCGTTTGGCATGCAGGGCCAGGTCAGCAAGCCGAGACTCGAGGAAATCAAGCTTTACACCCAGTTCCTGCGGCTGTATCGCGCGCAGGATTGGGACCAGGCGGAGTTACAGTTGTTCAATTTGCAGAAGCAGACTCCCTCGAGCACGCTTTACAGTCATACGTTCGTGGAGCGGATATCTTATTTGCGCGCAAATCCTCCCGGCAAAGGCTGGGATGGCGCGTTTACGTTTACGACCAAATAAAGACGGCATTGATGAAACTCCGGATTCTCGGCTGCAGCGGCGGCATCAGCGGCGACCTGCGCACCACGTCAATGCTGATCGATCATGACGTGCTGATTGACGCGGGCACCGGTGTCGGGGACCTGAGCATTGCCGAGCTTGCCCGGATTGATCATGTATTCGTCACGCATTCGCATCTTGATCACGTTACATCAATCCCGTTCATGGTCGATTCGGTGGGTTGGATGCGCGACGGACCGATCACCGTGCATGCGATCGAGGCCACTCTCGAAATTCTGCGCCAGCATCTGTTCAACTGGAAAATCTGGCCGGATTTCACGCAGATTCCGGATGCCCGCAAGCCTTTTCTGCGCTACCAGGCAGTCGTTCTGGGAAAGACGGTCGACATCAATGGCCGCAAACTGACGCCACTGCCGGCCAACCACGTCGTGCCGGCTGTCGGCTACCGGGTGGATTCCGGCCGCGCCAGTCTTGTGTTCACGGGAGACACCACCACTAACGATCCGTTGTGGGTGGAAGTCAACAGGATCGACAATCTGCGTTATCTGATCATCGAGACGGCATTTTGCAATCGTGAACGCGATCTGGCGATTGCATCGAAGCATCTGTGTCCGAGCATGCTGGCGGACGAACTGGCGAAACTAAAGCGCAATGCGGAAGTCTATATTACGCACCTCAAGCCTGGCGAAATCGAGCTGACGATGCAGGAAATCACGGAATGCGCCGGCGCTTACAACCCGCGCATGCTTGAAAACAACCAGGTTTTCGAATTTTAAGTTTCAAGGGTATCTGGCGCGGGGTCGTTACTGTAGATTATGGTATGAGAGCTAGATGAAAGGTTAAACCGCCATGAGTACGGTACTCGAAAGCAAGCCGGTCGCGCAGGACAACCTTGCGGAGAAGCTCAATTTCTCCACGGCCCTGCAGGCGGCCACGAACAGAATCCATGCGGCCAGCAACATTGACGAAATCATCCTGGAATTGAGCCAGGACATTTGCGGGCTCTTTAACGCCGACCGGCTCACGATATATCTCGTCAGCGAAGACAAAACCTCGATTATCTCGAAGGTCAAGACCGGGCTTAATTCGTTCAAGGACCTGAAGCTGCCGATTGCGGAGCAAAGTATCGCGGGCTTTGTCGCGGTGCATAAGAAATTGATCAACATCCGCGACGTCTACGACGAGAAAGAGCTCAAGACCTACAGCCCGCAGCTCAATTTTCTGAAACAGGTGGACCTCAAGACGGGCTACCGTACCAAGCAGATGCTCGTTGCGCCGGTAGTTGATGCGCAAACCAAGGAATTGATCGGCGTGGTGCAGATCATCAATTCCAAGAGCGGCCAGCCGTTCCCGCCGGCGATGGAGGAGGGCGCGATCCATGTGGGCGAAACCCTGGCGATCGCGTTTCGCCAGCGCCAGAAATCCGTCACCACCGTCAAAGGCAAATACGACCATCTTGTTTCGAACGCGGTAATCTCGGCCGAGGAGCTTGAACTTGCGACGCGCTCGGCGCGGCGCAAGAACCTCGATATCGAAACCGTGCTGATCGACGAGTTCCAGGTCAAGTTGAATTCCATCGGGGAGGCGCTCGCCGCCTATTTCGATGTGCCCTACGAGCCGCACAAGTCCGACCGGGTAAAGCCGATGGACCTCATGAAGAACATGAGCCGGGAGTTCGTGGAAAGCAGCCAGTGGGTGCCGGTCGACGAATCGAAGGACGGCATCGTCATATTGACGACCGACCCGGAAAAAATCCGCGGTTCCAGGGTCGTCACCAACGTCTACCCGAAAGGCAAGCTCCTCTACAGGGTGTGCTGTACGCGTGAATTCGCGGCGACGCTCGATCTGTTCTTTGGCGGCAGCGGCTCGGCAGGCGTCGGTTCGCTCGACGACGGCACCGAGATCGGGGACTTGCTGTCGGGACTGGAGGACGGGGAGACGCTGGAGGACGCCAATGAAGATGTCGCGTCGGCCGCATCGGATAATGAGGTCGTCAAGCTCGTCAACAAGATTATCGTCGACGCCTACAAACAGGGCGCATCCGATATTCATATCGAGCCCTACCCCGGCAAGGGGAAAACCGAGGTTCGTTTCCGCAAGGATGGCTCGCTCATGAACTACATTTCGGTGCCTGCCGCGTATCGCAACGCGATTGCGGCGCGCCTGAAGATCATGTGCGACCTCGATATTTCGGAGCGCCGCAAACCGCAGGACGGCAAGATCAAATTCAAGAAATACGGCCCGCTCGATATCGAACTGCGGGTGGCGACGATTCCGTCGCAAGGCGGCGTCGAAGACATTGTGATGCGGATTCTCGCTGCTGGCGAGCCGATCCCGCTCGATAAGCTGGGGTTGTCCAAGCACAATCTGCAACAGTGCAAGGCAACGATCGGCAAGCCCTATGGGCTTTTCTTCGTGTGCGGCCCGACCGGCTCCGGCAAGACGACGACGCTGCACTCGGTGCTCGGCTATCTGAATACGGCGGACACGAAAATCTGGACCGCCGAAGACCCGGTGGAAATTACACAGCGCGGCCTGCGCCAGGTTCAGATGAATCCGAAGGCAGGGCTGACGTTTGCCGTCGCGATGAAAGCATTTTTGCGCGCCGACCCGGACATCATCATGGTCGGCGAGATGCGTGACAAGGAAACGGTGGGGACCGGCATCGAAGCGTCGCTCACCGGTCACCTGGTATTTGCCACGCTGCATACCAATTCGGCGCCGGAATCGATCGTCCGTCTGCTCGATATGGGCATGGACCCGTTCAATTTTGCCGACGCCCTGCTCGGCATCCTGGCGCAGCGCCTGACCAAGCGGCTGTGCGGCAAATGCAAGAAGCCGCGCGTGGCGAAGCCGGAAGAATTGAGATCGCTGCTCGACGAGTATTCGCTGGAGATGCTGAATACCAGGAAGTGGGGGGCAATCATCGAGGATACCGCGACGTCGAAGGAGAATGCCGGAGCTACCGCGAAGAGGAATGAGAAAGTCGAGGAGATGAAGGCGGCCCAGCTTCAGGAATGGGTCAATGAATTCGGCAAAGATGGCGAGATCACGCTGTATGAAAAGGCCGGGTGCGACTCGTGCGGCGGCACCGGTTATAAAGGCCGTGTGGGCCTGCATGAGTTGTTGATCGGAACCGACCCGATCAAGAAACACATACAGGAACACTCGCGGGTCGCCGACATGCTTGCCACAGCGCTTGAGGAGGGCATGCGCACCCTGAAGCAGGACGGTATCGAAAAAGTATTGGCGGGGGTTACCGACATCGCGCAGGTGCGCGCGGTTTGCATCAAGTAAGGCTATTGCAATGAACGAAGCGCTGCGCCCGCCGGAACCCGCCAATCTTTTTGAGCGTCTTGAGCAACTCAACCAGGTCGGGGTCGCGCTGTCGAAGGAAACCGATATCAACCGGTTGCTCGAAGCGATCCTTCTCGCGGCCAAGAAAATAACCCGTGCGGACGGCGGAACGCTGTATCGCGTGACGGACGAAAACACGCTCAAATTCGAAATCATGCGCAATGACACCCTCAACATTGCGATGGGCGGCACGACGGGCGTAAGCATCCCGTTTGCGCCGATTCATTTGTTCGACCCGGACGGCAAGCCCGTCAATACCATGGTCGCGGCGTACGCGTTTCATCACGATACGTCGGTCAATATCGCGGATGCGTATACCCAGGAGGGGTTCGACTTTTCAGGCACCAAGAACTTCGACAAGAATACCGGCTATCGCTCGCAGTCGTTCCTGACGGTACCGATGAAAAATCACGAGAACGAGATCATCGGCGTGCTGCAACTTCTGAACGCCAGGGACAAGACGAGCGGCGCGGTCAGCGCGTTTTTGC
>JAYWDM010000245.1:0-5604 GCA_043779885.1 Betaproteobacteria bacterium
CCCAAGACACCGATTATAGGGAGTCAGGGGGCGGGTTTCCATGCGAAACGATGCAAGAGCAAGATACCCTGCACGCTTAGCAGTCAAGGATGAAGGGGGGAAACAAATTTCCTTATCCGCGTGGGCAACAAGTTGCCCACCCTACCAAGGCTGTCATTGCGAGGAGTCAAAGGCGACGAAGCAATCTCGTCACTCGTTGATTGCGCAAAATACGAGATTGCCGCGCTGACCGCCACGCTACGCTCGCGGCTGACGGCTCACTACAATGACAGCATGATGTGTTTTTCAACAAACGGTTAGTTTCGCCTCCACCCGCTCCTGAATCCGCTGACTATGTCGAATAAACCAGGGCTGTTCAGCCGCCTCAATCCCGCTGATCGAATGAAGCGCGTCCTCGGCCAACCCGGCCCGCGCGCTGCGCTGTCGCCCGGCGCGAAAACTGCGATCCTGTTCGGCGCGCTTGCGGTGCTCACGGCGCTCGTCGCATGGCTCGACCCGCGGCCGAGCCTGCGCCACGTGCAAGTGGCTATGCTTTCCGCCGGCGCCACCGGCAACTATTACGCGACCGTCGAGAAAATCGGGGCCGAAGTCGCGCGCCGCAAAGGCCGGGTACACAACCTGACTTCGGCCGGATCGGTGGAAAACGTCCGCCGCCTCATCGCCGGCGCGAAGAAGTGCGACGTCCATTTCGGCCTGGTGCAGGACGGCATTCCCTACCCCGTGGGACACAAGCTGGAGTTGATCGGCCGGCTGACGCGGCCGGAGTCGCTGGCCCTGCTCGGGCACAATGTCGCGCGCATACGCACGCCGGCGGACCTGAAAGGCCTGCGCATCGGGATAGGCCCGGAGGAAAGCGGCACCCAGGACCTGATGCGGCAATTGCTGGCGCTGTTCGAGGGAGTCCGCGTTGTCGCATTGACGCTGCCGATCGATCGGCAGCTCGCCATGGCCGAACGCGGCGAGCTCGATCTGGCCGCGATGGTCCTCGACGACGAGGGCAAGCTGCTGGCCAATGCGGTCACCCGGCGCAACATGGAGATCCTGCAACTGCCCGATATCGCATCGCTCGCGCGCCATCTGCCGTATACGCGCGTGGGCGTGATCCAGGCCGGACAAATGGACTACGCTCGCCAGTTGCCGCGCACGGACAAGAAAGTGCTGCAGGTCGACGCGCTCATCGTCGGCAATGGCTGCGCGCGGGACGGTGTCACGCAGCAGTTCCTGACCGCGGTGGCGGATGTCTATCCGACCTTCGTGCGCCACAACAAGGGGCAGCCCAACCTGACCGGTCTGCCGTTGTCGCCGGTCGCCGCGAACTTCTACAGCGCGGAAGGACCCGACCTGCTGGGCAAGTACGCGCCATGGGCGGTGGACATCATGCCGCTGCCCACCTGGATCCAGCTCGGGGTGGCTTTCTCCGTGCTGTTCAGCGGCATGGCGCTGTGGCATCGCTTTCGCCTGTGGCGCGTCGATGCCGACCGGGTGAAGATCGAGCGCGACATGGCGGCGCTTCTGGATCCCGGCGCCACGGTCGATGATATTCCCGGGATGCCCCTGGCCGCGCATCACCTCCTGCCCGAGACGCGTGCGCAGATCGACGACCTCGTGCTGCATCTGTCCGCGCTCGCAGAGAAATGCCGCGTGCAGTCGCTCTCGGTGCTGGTGCCCATGGGCGAGGAAATGGCTTATCGCTACCAGGAAACGCTGATCGCGGACCTGTTGCGCGCGCTGCGGCTTTTGAAAGAACGGCTGCCACCGGGGTAACTTGCATGACAAGCCCACGCGTTGCAAAAGCAAGCGCAGCTTCCCGGGTCGGACCAAGCCAACTCTGCCTTTCTCTCCCTTGGGGAGAGGGACCGAGGGTGAGGGCGCAATGCCGCCAATTTCGTACTAAATAGGCACTCTAGTTTTCGTTCATGCCAACTTCGCGGATGACGCGCGACCACTTGTCCACCTCGGACTTGATGAATGCGCCGAACGCGTCCGGCGTCATGGTCCAGACTTCGAATCCCTGCGCTTGAACGGTAGCGGTAACGTCCGGCGCATTCAATATCCGCACGATCGCCTGGTTCAGGCGCGAAACGACCAGCTGCGGTGTTCTTGCGGGCGCGACAAAACCGTACCAAGCGTGCGATTCGTATCCCGGCACGCCGGCTTCAGCGACGGTGGGGAGGTCCGGAAAAATCCGCGAGCGGTGAGCACCGGTTACCGCGAGCGCGCGCAGCCTGCCGTCCCTGATGAAGACCGTCGAGCTCGGCGGCGACGCGAAACCGATCTGGGTCTGGCCGGCGACGAGGTCGATCATCGCGGGGGCGCCGCCCTTGTAGGGCACATGCAGGAGCACGGTCTTCGTCATGCTGCTGAAGAGAGCGCCCGCGAGATGCCCGGATCCACCGGTACCGGACGTGCCGTAGGCGAGCGCATGGGGCCGCTTCCTCGCGAGCGCGATGAGTTCCTTCACGGAATTCGCCGGTACGGAGGGATGAACGACCAGCACATTGACGCTCAATATCGCCGGGGTGATCGGCGCGAGGTCGCGCACGGGATCGTACTCGAGCTTCCTGTAGAAAATGACGTTGGTGCCGAGATTCCCCACCGCTCCCAGCATGATGGTGTAACCGTCCGCGGGCGCTTTCGCGGTGAATTCGGCCGCCAGCGAGCCGTTCGCGCCCGCGCGGTTTTCGACGATGACCGTCTGCCCGACGGCCTCGGCCAATTTCGGCGCGACGATCCGGCACAAGGTATCGATCCCGCCGCCCGGCGCCTGCGACGCGATAATCCGGATCGTTTTCGATGGATAAGCCGCCTGCTGGGCGACGGCAAGCGGTGCCAGCAGCGCTACGACGGCTGCCACGAAGAAACGGTTCGACATTCCAGTCTTTAGTTCTTCAGACATCTCTGTGGGCCGCTCACAAGCAATTTGTGACAAAGCATGCAGCATGTCCCCTCTCCCCTTGTGGGAGAGGGGGCAAGTCCGACCTCACCCACACCTGTACCAGATGATCCCAATCTTTTTCGTTTTTTGTATATATAGGGTCGGTGTAACTTTTCCGCAGCGAAACGGCCGGCGTGTGAGGCCGAAAAGTTACACTGACCCCATTTTTCCCTGACCCCATTTTTCCCACTCACTTTTCACAGCCGCTTCTCACGACATCTGCTGCAAGCGCTCAACGACCAGTTTATGCACAAGGATGCCTTGCTGGCGGCGGATTTCGCGCTCGCGGAAGCCCCGCTCGGAAGGAATGCGGATCTCCGCGACGCCCGGTTGCCGGGGAAGGCTTTTTATTTTCATCAGCAACTCTTCCAGTTCCGAGGTGAATTGCTCAGCGGGCGTGAATAATGCGGGATCGAAGGCGATCAGGAGATAGCCGAAATCGCAGACATCACCGTTGCGCAGCCGCGAGCCCGCCATCAAGCCGAGCGCCTGGATGGCGACGGACAGGCCGTAGCCCTTGTGTCCGCCAAACGGAAAAACACCGCCGTCCACCAGCTCGCGTGCGACGCGCGTTGGAGTTCCGTTCCGGTCGATACCGACGACTTCGGGAAACTCCTCGCCCAGAAATGCTTTCATCAACATTTCCCCTGACATCACAGTTGCCGTACCCATGTCGAAAATGAACGGGTTCGTCTTTCCCGGCAGCGCGATGGTCATGGGATTGGTCCCCAGGGCCTTGCGTATGGCGCCGGGCGGCACTACCGTCGGTGTACTGCTGGCGAAGTAAATTGCAGCGTACCCTGCGCGGGCGATTTTCTCCATGTAATAAGCATTGCGGCCGCTGAACCAGCTGTTTCTCAGGCCGACGACGGCGACGCCGGACTTACTCACCTTGTCGATGGCAGTTTCCGCGGCGCGCAAGACCGAGATATAACCCATATGGTTGCCGCCATCGAGCATCGCCGAGACGGGCGTTTCCCGGACAATCGACACGGGCGTGCGCGGCTTCTTCAGCTCGGGTCTTTCAGCGATGATCGGAATGCGCGGCAACCCGGCGAACTCGTAACCCCACATGGAGGCGTCCACCAGGTGCGTGGTGACGATGGCCGCCTCGTCGGGCGTGAGCCCGAGTTTGAGGAACGCCTTTTCTCCCAGCGCCTGGGCCTCGCTCACGCTCAATCGAACCGTTTGTTCGCTGTCGATGTCCAGAAGATTTTCTGTCATAGAAGCTGGTATCCATCTCAAAAATAAAAAACGACAATCAGCCGCAGATAAACGCAGATACACGCAGATGAAGATCCAGGGCAGCGCGCGACCCGACGTTAAGTCCTTTGAACTTATCTGCGTTCATCCGCGTTTATCTGCGGCTCCGGATTGTTTTTGCGACCGCCTCTAATTTCCCGATCACTGCGGTTTGATTCCCGCCGCCTTCAGATCCCTCGCCCACTTGGCCAGGTCGCGTTGCGCAAATGCAGTGAACTGCTCGGGCGTCGTGCCGAGCACGTCAAAGCCGAGACTCTCCAGAAGAGAGATCATTTCCGGCTGCCGCAGTATGCGCACAATGTCTGCATTCAGTTTGCGCACGATGCTGTCCGGCGTCTTCGCGGGCACGAGTATGCCGTAGCAGTTATTGACCTCGTAGCCCGCAAGGCCGGTTTCTGCAATGCTGGGCACCTCGGGAATGACGGGCAGCCGGCGCGCCGACGTGACCCCGAGTGCGCGCAGGCGCCCTGCCTTTACCTGCGGCATGAGCGCGCTGGGTGAGGAAAATATGAGATGCACCTGACCCGCGATGGTGGCGGCGGTCGAATCGCCAGCGCCTTTGTACGGCACGTGCACCATCTCGACTCCGGTCATCGCCTTGAAAATCTCCGCCGAGAGATAGCTCGTCGTTCCCAAACCGGAGGATGCATAGTTGAGGTAATTCGGTTTGGCTTTGGCAAACGCAATCAGCTCCTGCACCGAAGTGACCGGGACGGACGGAATGACGACCAGCAGATTCGGCGCGCACGCGATCAATGAGACGCGCTCAAAGTCCTTGATCGTGTCGTAGGGCAATTTGGCATAGAGGCTCGGGTTGAGCGTATAGCCGCCGGCGACTATGAGCAGGGTGTAGCCGTCCGCGGGTGCCTGCGCTGCCATCTCGTAGCCTATGATGCCGCCGGCGCCGGATCGATTTTCGATCACGACCGGCTTGCCGAATGCTTCCGCCATCCGCGGGCCGATCGAGCGCGCCAGCACATCGGCGCCGCCTCCCGGCGATGACGGAACCACGAAGCGGACGGCCTTCGCCGGATAATTCGCGAGTTCGCGCGGCAACCGGCCTTGCGCCTGCGCCGCGCCGGCAAGCAGCAGCGCCGCGAGCATCGCTACCCGGCGTGCGCCGGGCGGTCTATGTGCAGGCAATCAGAACTCCTCCAGCATGGGGGTGCGGCCGGTTTACCGCGGTTGCGGGCAACGATCAGTTTGTTGAAAAACACCTCATGCTGTCATTGCGGTGAGCCGTCAGCCGCGAGCGTAGCGTGGCGGTCAGCGCGGCAATCTCGTATTTTGCGCAATCAACGAGTGACAAGATTGCTTCGTCGCCTTTGGCTCCTCGCAATGACAGCCTCTGCCGATTTTCAACAGACTGCTATTCGACTTTGATGCCGCGCTTTTGAATCAGCTCG